>DBKH01000036.1 GCA_002297815.1 Bacteroidales bacterium UBA755
GCCACAGTCGTGGCGTCGATGCCGTGCAGGCTGTCAGTACACCAAAGGATGAGGACGCCCATGAATATTCCTACGGCCTTCCACTCCTCGACGGTCATCTTGCCCATCGCGTCCAGCTCGGATTTAAGACGGTCAAGTCCTCCGTCAATCTGCGGTTTCTGCTCCTCCTTCTTCATCGGGAAGAAAACGTACATTCCCATCAGAAGGCCGATTATCAGAATCAGCAGGCTCATCGGGCCGCAGGACACCAGCCAGTCGGAATAGCCGAACTGACTCGCTCCGGCCGCACCAAAGATCAGTGATATGGCCAGCAGGTGGGCTCCGCTGCCAGTGTAGAAGGCATTGGCTCCGATGTTGACCTGGAACAGGTTCTGGATCACGAGGTTGCGCCCAAAATTGTTACGGTGTCCGTCCGAGGCTCCATAGATCGCGCAGACAACCATGAAGATCGGGAGCATGATCGTGGCCTTGACGGTCGTGGCGGAGATGAACATCGAAAGCACAAGGTTGATGATCAGGAAGCTCCACAGTACGCCTTTCGCGGTCTTTCCGAACTTGATCACGAACCACATTGCCAGACGTTTGGCGAATTTGGTCTTGACGAGCATCGAGGCGAGGACGAACGAAAGGATATTCAGCCACATCACTGGGTGTCCTAGTTGGGCGAACGCCTCCTTTTGGGTCGTGACTCCGCACAGGACGATAAGCAGGATGATTATCAGCGAAGTGAGGTAGTTCGGAATCGCTTCCGTCATCCAAAGGATAAGGCCTGCCACGAATATGGCCAGCATTGCATAGTTTGACCTTATGAACGCGGGCAGGCCTATCTCGTTGAGACGCGCCAGGGCTTTTCCTGACACGGATTCAGCTGTGATGCTGTCAATGAAGCCGAAATGTCCGAACCAGTAGATAAGGACAAAGGCAAGTATGGCGAGCGGGCCGCCTAGACGCGCCATCCAGACCTCGAAGGAGCTTTTCTGCATCTTCGGGAGTCTCTCAAGGCGATAATTGTTCATATCTAACGGATCTGACATATTCGTAAATATTAAAATTTAACTTTTGTGATTTAAGGTCACTTCGATGGTTGGTGAGCCTGTCGGACCAATGTCACTTCGACAATACAACGTTAGTCTAGCAGGCTCAGTGACCGATTGAAACTACTTCCAGTTCTTGTAAGGGTTCTTCATCAGCATCGAGTTGTAGTACCTCGGATCTCCGGTGACCTCCTCTCCGAGCCAAGACGGCTTGTCAAAAGCCTCATTCTCATCGGAGAGTTCCACCTCAGCGACTGTAAGTCCCTCGTTGTCACCGTAGAACTCATCCACCTCGTAGGTGTGCGTCCCGGCCTTCACGAGATAGCGGGTCTTGTCGATGACACCCGGCTCGCAGATCTCCAGCAAAGCCTTCACATCCTCGACCGGAATCTCCTTCTCCCACTCGAAGCGGCTCGCTCCGCTGGCGTTGCCGATACCCTTGATGGTGATGTAACCCTTGTCACCCTTTACGCGCACACGCACCGTTCTTTCCGGAACACTGCTGAGGTAGCCCTGAGTGATTCTTGTAGCCTTGAACGCATCTGACTTAAAGTCACCGTTCACCAAAAATTTCCTTTCGATTTCCTGTGCCATAATCTATTCGTTAGCAAGTGGTTTGTCAATCATTCCAATAACACGTTTGATGGCCTGGAGGTAGTTGATGTTCTCCACGCCCTCAAGGCCGACATCCTTGATGGTCTTTTTGATGTCCTCGATCTCGGTGGACTCGCTGTTGATGGTCACAACCTTGGCTCCGTTGATCAGCACGTTGCCGACCTCGCAGATCGTGTCGTTGACCATGTAGCCGAATCTCTGCTTGTGAACCCTCACAGCGGCAAGGTCAGGATTGGCCTTCACCATCGCGATGAACTCCTCGTAGGTGTAGGTGTCCTTCGTCAGCTTAGGCATTTCGACCATGAACGCAGGGAAAACCTCCTCCTCAAGCACCTTGGCACTGATCGGGAACTCACCCTTCATCAGCGGATTCCACTGTTCAAGACCGTCCACGGTCTGGACGTAGGTCTTGATGTCCATCTTGCCGCCTCGGATCTTGGTGTTGTTGATGTCATTCTTGCGGGAGATGATGTAGATCTCGTCGCTTGAGCGCTCCCAAACCTTCTCAGGAACCGGAACAGACAGACGCGCCATTCTCTTGTGTGCCTCGCAGAAGCACTGTCCGAACGAGCGGAACTCGAAGCGAGGCTTTGAGATCTCGCCGATTTTCATTTCTTCTTTTGCCATAATTTATTATTTATGAATATATTAAAATCATTACTATTCCAAACCTTCTACTTTGTCAGCAGTCTCTTCTGCGTTCTTGGCGGCAGGAGTAGCGGAGGTAAAGTACCAGTCTCCGGTTCCGTCAGGCACGCGGCTGTAGGACGCTTTGGCCTTCTTGACAAAGTTCACAAGATTGAAGCAGTCCAGACTGGCGCCCTTAGGATCAAAGAGCTCAACCTTGACGGCTTTCTTTGCGGAAAGACCGGAACCGAAGAAGTAGTCAGCAGGATGCTCTGCATGATCAGCCTGAACGTCAGTGCTGTAAAGCAGGATGAACTCTCCTGGCTTCAGAATGGCGGAAGGAGCTGTCCAAACATCCTTGCCGTCCTTCTGGAGGGATATTCCTTTAATCCTAATCTCTTCCTTGCCTTTATTGTAGATCTCGATGAACTTGTCGTTACCGTTGAGCTCGTTAAGAGCCAGACCCGTGTAGTCAATAGGCACTTCACCGACTGTGTAAGAGGCTTCCTGAGAGCACATTGTGTTCCCTTCGGTGCTAGCCTCGATGTGATAGACAACCTTCGTCCCGACAGCTGCGGCAGGGATTGTTCCTGAATATTCATTTTTGGAACCCGTCATGGCAACGGTCTTCTCTGACTCCGAGCCGGCCTTGTACTTCAACTCCACTTTTGTAATCTCCACAAGAGCGGTGACTTTCGCTGTCACGGTGACAGCATCCTCCTCGGTGTAAGCGATTGTGTTCTTGATCTCAGAGACACTCGCGACATCATAGACCTTATCTTCGACACAAGAAACGAATCCTGCGAGGCAGAGGACCAAAACTGTAAACAGTGATATCTTTTTCATATTCGTAAATTTTTATCAGTCAATTAGAAAGCAACTTGGAAACGCATTGCGAGCATGTGGTAGTCAACTCCTGCCTTGCCAGCCTTCTCGACCACCTGAGTGTAGTCCTTGGTAGGGTTGCCGGCTGCATCGTGACCTACGAAGAGCTTGCCCTTGCCGTTGGCGTAGCGGTCATTGTTGTTGTACTGGTAATTGATGACGAACTTCACGTTCTTGGTCGGATAGAAGTTGATTCCGAAGCTGAACGCCTCAGCGCTGCCACCGAAGTAGTCGGCTGTGTTGAAGTCGCAATATTCATAACGCACGGCAAGTTCCACATCACCCCAAGAGCGGCCCGGAGTGATTCTGGTCGGCTTGGCTCCATCATAGTCGTAGTTCTGACGTCCACCGAAGAGAAGGTAGGACGCCTGCGCGTACCAACCGTCAGCCCACTGTGTACCGAGGTTGTTGATTTTCTTATCAAGGAAAGCTCCCCTTGTGAGGTAAGCACCCTCATAACGCAGGCCTTTGTAGAAACCAGCAAGTTCTGCGGTCCATGCGAGTTCGTGGTCAATGCCTGTAATCACGTCAGTATCAAGATATTTTTTCCTATTGATGCTCGTGGTATTGCGGCTGCTGTAGCGGGCCGCTCCGTAAGCGTCGGTTGAAGTGACCTTCGGCTCACGGTAAGAGATGGCGCCTCCAAGATGGAGAGCAGACTCCGTGCACTTGTACAGAGGACGGAAGACAACCTTACCAGTGTAGGAAAGTCCAACGTTGCGGCCAAGATCCTTGTTGTTGTCCTTCATCGCAGTGGCTTCCTCGGAGCCCTTAAGTTCTGGTCCGAACACGCCACCGGCTACCCAGAACCATTTGTTTGAATATGTCAGGTTCAATCCCATGTGCCTTGACGGAGCAAGGGACGTGACCATCGGGCGCTCCATGAACATCAGGTAGCGGGATGTTGTGTTGCGCTGGATCGAGAATGACTCTTTAAAGTTTCCGGCCTTGATCTCAAGCCCTGGAACTCCATTGTAGGCCAGGATGGCGTCCTTGATCTCGCAGATTCCATCAGCCCAATCTGTGTCGAACTCTCCGTACCAGTTCTTGTCCAACTGGGCCTTGACAGCGAAACGGGCACGACGGATTGACATTCCGTTACCGATGTGGTTAGGATTGTCCTTCCCATCCAACTCCGACGATGTGAAATCCGGGCCTCCGAAGAAGACCGCGGCATCTCCTTGCACGCGAATGTCAAACCACATTTTGTAATCGATCTTCTTGGCGTCAAGCACCATGATTCCATCCTGGATCTTTACCTGACCAGGAGTGGAGTTCACCTGTTGGCCGTACTGGTTCAACTCTACCTCAGAATCTTTCGCTGTTTGGGCAAACAACGAGACAGAAAGAAATGTGGTCAGAGTAGCAATAAAAACTCTTTTCATACTTTACAACATTAAATGATTATTAATTGGTTATATAGTCTTAATGAATTCGGTCAGGTTCTGGCTGCGGCTAAGGCCGAGTTTAGCGCGGAGCCTGTGCCGGCCTATCTCAACGCTAGTGGGAGCAATGCTCATCAACGCTGCGATGTATTTGGTGGAGAAGCCGAGTCGAAGCAGCATTGTCAATCGCCTCTCTTGCTTCGTCAGTTGAGGGTATTTTTCTGTCATTCGGATCGTGAAGTCTTTGTGCAGGTTCTCAACCTGTGCATAGAAACTGTTTATCTCATTGGAGAAATTCTTTCTGAGGTTGAGATCGGTGCGCAACTCGTGTAGAAGTGCATCCTTCTTGTCCGCATCAGTCTCGGCCTGGACTTGTTTGACCTTCTCGTAAAGTCCATCGATAAACTCCTTCTGCTCGCTCAGATTCATCGCCACTCCGACAAGTTCCTTACGTTTGAGATCAAGAAGGTTTCGCAAATTCTCATTCTCGGCCTGCATCGTCTTGATTTCCATTTCGTTAATCGCGCGGCGATTCTCGTTGAGTTCATCGTCCAGCTCCCGAAGTGTCTTTCCAGAAGATTTTGTGTTGCGCAGGTACAAAATCGACATGACCATCAAACCACCGGATACAAGTGCAAGAAGTATTACCAAAAGTCCAACTTTAGCATTCGCCAAAGAAAACAGGTTCGGATGCAATAGTCCGGAAATCAGACAAGCTAGGGTCATAGCCAAAAGTGGTGTCAAGAGCGCGTCTGTGGCAACCTTGGAAACAAGCATGATCCAATTGACCTCTTTGTTCTGAGCCAGTTCGCAGCCAGTGAGTCCTGCAAGCATCAACACACCAGGAGCTAAAGGTATGGCTTTCAAATGAATATTCCCGAATGTAAAATTGAAAGAAAACGCCATGATGACAAGCGCAGAGGCAAGGGTCATAGCCAATGCGGCTTCTGCGTTGACATCGAACCACCTCTCCATAAGCCTATGCGAATTGGATTCGGATTCTCTTTTTACAATCAGCCCAACAATCAAGACGATAGCAGCGAAGGCAAGCAACTGGAACTCCACAGTTAAGACTGTTGGTAAAAGTCCACCTAGATTGAAGCCTATGGCGACCAACAGCAGTGAGGCTGAAAGAGTGATTGCCAAACCCAACCTATTCATCTTTGTAAGCAAATGACAGTCAGACCTCGATGAAATTGAGGAAATCACCTTGCAAAGAATTGCTGCGATGAGAATTGTGGCCATTATCGCTGCCAGCCACGAAAGCGGGACCGACCATTGAATCACTGATGAATCGCTTTGAAGCATCCGAGTCCCTGCAATCGCACCAGCGAAAGCGAACACAATAGAAGCATTTTTTATGAATATCCTTACTGCAACAACAGCCAAAACCGCAGCAAAGATCACAACGACAGAATCTCCGTTCGGAACAAGCTGAGATGTTGACAGGCGGGAAAGGCCGAGGCCGAGGAAAAGCAAGAGTAATATTCCAGGGGTACGGAACCGTTTCTGAGCTGTGTGGCATGTTCCAGCAGGGGCCAAGGCAACGGGCAAATCCGTTACCGACAGCCATCCTGCCAGAATGATGACAAACAAAATAAACGTCAATGGTGCCATCAAACTGTCCTTTTGATTGACATAACGGAAAGCTGATCGGCCACTTTTTCTGCCTCCATTGAAATCTCCTCAATGTGAAGGGCGAAATAGCGAAGATGGAACTTTTGGCTGAGTTTCAGCTCGTCCATCGTCTGGAACACCCTTCTCTTGAGTGACTTGGCCTGCTTGTCCGCCTCTTTCTCATAGAAATAGACCCTGTGGACCTTCTCCGTGATGCTGTCCGAGGTCCTGAAATAAGCCTTGGCAGCCGGAATGGCCGTCTCAACTGCTTGTGTCGATAACTCAGTGAGTTTCAAAAAGTCTGCATTCAACTCCATAGGAATGAATGGCCTTTCTATCTCAAACTGGAACAGATTGTCGTTAAGGGTGTCAATAATGTGGTCCAAGGCTTCCAGAAGTCGCATTATGTCTCCTCTAAGCCTCACGAGGCTGGATTGACGATACAATCCTTCCTCAATCTCCCTGCGAAGAATCTCAGCTTCATTCTCCAAACGCGTGATTGTCTGAAGGTTATCACTGAATGCCTCGGCATTGTTGTAAAGATAGTTCTTCACCCCTTCGCTGAAGATCAGCAAAGCCTGATCTATCGTGTCGAAGAACTTGTCGATGTCACCTATGATTTTATTTATTCTTTTCTGATATAACATGTACAATCGTTATTGTTGTTTTAGTGCTTCGTTTTCTTGCCGCACCGGATTTCTCCATGCGTCCATGCAGTCAAATTTAAACCAGAATTACGATGAATCAAAATGAAAAGTTTGAACAAACATAGCATTGTAAAGTTATAATATTTAATTAAGCGGTTGAAAAACAACTATGTTTTCCAACCGCTTGTAAAGTTACTAATAAAAACTCAACTCCGCCTTTATAGTGTTTTGTAAAGGCAAACAATTTCTCAAAATCACATCTAATAATCCTTCCAACCACCGCCCATAACTTTGTAGAGGTTGACCACGGAGAGGTTCTCCTTTGTCCTGGCCTCGCTCAACTCCAGCTGAGAGGCAAGGTATTTTCTTTGAGCGTCAAGAACGTCCATATAACTGATCACGCCATTTATGTACTGGCTGTTGGCCAGCACGACATATTTCTTGGACGCACGCTCCATCTCCTCTTTCACGTTGGCGTTGGATCGGGCTGAGTTGAAAGTCACGGTCGCGTCATACACCTCTCTGAAAGCCTGCATCACATCCTTTTCGTACTCAAGTCTGGCCTGCTCGTATGAAGCCACAGCGGCCTTGAGGGCTGAACGGCGTTTGCCGAATTCGAAGACCGGTGACGCAAGAGTGGCGCCGGTGAACCAGAACGGAGACTTTAGGAAATCCTTAAGCGCATCGTTTTCCCCGCCCGCTCCAAGGTTGATGACAAAAGACGGGAACCTTTCCGCCATAGCCACCCCGACACGAGCCTCGGCAGCGCGAAGATCATTTTCGGATTTCATCAGGTCCGGCCTGCGTTTGAGAATGTCGGACAGCACACCGGACGGGACTGCGGTCTTTGGCACCTCCAATGACCCAGCCACACGCTCAACCTCTTTAGGGTATGATCCGGTGATGAAGCACAATTCGCTTTCCTTCAACGCTATCTGCCTTTTGAGATCCGGCACCATAGCCTCAGCGGAAGCCAATTCCACAAGAGCCTGCTGATAAGGGATTTCCGATGTCAGTCCGCCTTCCGCACGAAGTTTGGCCTGGTTCACGGACTTCTGTCTCGTGACCAACGTGTTGGTGACTATCTCAAGTTTCTTGTCCAACCCCACCAATTCGTAGTAGGCTGAGGCCACACTGGCGATGATGCTCATCCTCACAGCCTTCTGAGCCTCGATCGTACCGAGGTAATCGGCCAGTTTCTCTCTTTTCGACCACTTTAGACGGCCCCAAAAATCAACCTCCCACTGAAGTGAAGCCTTGACTCCAAACTCAGGGTCTTCCGGTTCCGGATCCGTTCCCCCATAATTACTGTGATCGTTCTGCGCATAGCCTTTCATAGACACGGAAGGCAGTTGGGCGGATCTCTGCACACGGTACTTATATTCCATTTCCTTCAAACGCTCCGCCGCGATGAGCACGTCCTTGTTATAATTCAAAGCCGCATCTATAAGTTTCTGCAATTCAGGGGATTCATACACTTTTCTCCAATCCAGGTCAGCGAAACTCCTGCCGCTCGAATCCTCGAAAAACGCCTTCGACATCTCGCCGAGATCCGGTTTCTCACAGTACTTTGATGTGGAGCAGGAACCAAGGGCCAATGATGACACGGCCAGAACGGCCACTGCCGGCAAAACCTTTCCCGCCTTGCGGAATCTCGGCCTGAACTTCGAGAACTTTGCCCTCAGCTTGTAGATCAGCACGAAGAAGAACGGAA
>DBKH01000049.1:0-26527 GCA_002297815.1 Bacteroidales bacterium UBA755
TTTGCGCAAATGTAATTCTTTAAAACATCATCCGGCACTGACGGGACATTATCACCAAACAACTTATCCAGATCACTCTTCCTGAAATACACAAAAGCACCGTCCCGAAGCCGCTCAATCCCTGCCGCATTGACCGTCTCATAAAACCTCCCTTGTCCGATATGGTAAATCTTCTTCGCCTGATCAACGGTTAGAAATTCCTCCGCAAGCTGCCCCTTGGAGAACCGATTACTATCCCATTCCCTTTTGTTTATCAGAATCCGCGGCCCGACCGCAATCTTTCCTATTCCACGCTTCCTTACGAAATCGCGAATATACTTCAGTGTCAATCCCGTCTTTTCCATAATCTCATCCACGGAATACCATTCGTCACGCACATACTTTACCGGTGCAGGGAAGACTTTGTCCAGATCCGGCTTCGGGAAGAAATCCACGCCCTTAATCCGCCTCGACCTGATGCCGACCTTCTTGATGACAGCAAAGAACTTGCTTTTGGAAACTCCATAAAGCGACAACGCCTCCTCCAACTTTATCGGCACGGAAAAATCACCCTTACTCTCGGTAATCTCAATCCCGCTATCAGCAAGCAGCTCCGCCACAGAAATCCTCACAGTCCTGCTAGACACCCGAATCGGATGCAGCTCTCTGGCAGCAATCCGCCTGTAAATCGTAGGCCTGCTGACCTCAAGCAATAAAGCCGCATCCTTGATGGAGACATACTTCGCCCCTTTCTCAACATCAGAAACCGGGGCAATCATCTCCGCAACAACAGCCTCCCCNNGGCACTTCTCGCAGCAGAAAACTTGCCTCCCGAAAGACCTCTCGAAGACCCTTCCGCAATTTCGACAAACCGATGTTCCCAATGACCCCATAATCCCCAAAAATGCCACGCAATATTTCCCAATCTACAGGAACGCACTTTTCAAGACCTCCGCACGGCAGTGAAAGGCACTGATTAAGCCATTTTGTGTAAATCTACGTAAACCTATGTAAACTCGTCCAAGACAGCCGTACATTCCCGCCACTTGAACCACCGTGGTTCAAATGCGGTTCAAAAGTACCCGAAAAACCCCGTAATACAAAGAAACAAGCCGAAAAGTTATCCACACTCTCGGCTCTGAAACTCAACGATTTATCCCAAATAAGGAACTATTTTCCCGCTTGCTTTTACCCCGTTATTTCCCGACGCAGAAATGCGAAAAAATATTCCCAAGCACCTCGTCCGTAGTGACCTCACCAACGATGGTGCCGAGGTGATGGAGGGCTTGGCGGAGGTCTTCGGCGAGGAGGTCGGGAGTTTGGCCGGATGACAGGGATTTCTTGACCTGACATAGGGATTCGGAGGCTTTCATTAGGGCTTGGTAGTGACGGAGATTGGTCACAATGGTTTGGTCAGAATCCAAAGTGGTGGCCTTTTGCGAGTCGGAAAGCAGTTTTCTCAGATCATTAAGGCCGAATCCAGTCTTGGCGGAAATATATAGCTTAACAACCTTTTCATTAGGATTTGAAACAGTGTTGTTAATTAGGCTAACATTAATGTTATCGCCTAAAACATCAACCTTATTCAGCAAAACTATTAACTTTTGAGACTGGACATCTAAATTTGATACTATGTCAGAAATCGAAGATTCGTTTTCTTCTTCCGAAGCGGTGACATCAAGCAAGGCGAGGACGATCTCGGCCTCGTTCATCTTTTTGTAGGATCTGGAAATGCCGATTTTCTCGACTTCATCAGTGGTCTTGCGGAGACCTGCGGTGTCGATGAAGCGGAACAAAGTGCCGTCAATTGTCATCGTCTCTTCGATAGTGTCGCGGGTGGTGCCGGCGATGTCGGAGACAATGGCGCGGTCGTCACAAACCAAGGCATTCAGCAGGGTGCTCTTGCCAGCGTTGACCGCACCGACAATTGCGACCGGGACTCCGTTGCGAAGAGCGTTACCATAACGGAATGAATCCGTAAGCGAATGAATATGCGAAATAACATCATCAAGCAATGATGAAAGTTCCGCGCGACTGGTGAACTCGACATCCTCCTCGCTGAAATCCAACTCCAACTCAAGCAGGGATGTCATCTTCAGCAATTCATCTCTAAGGTTTTTTAATTCTTTCGAGAAACCTCCTTTCAACTGACTGAAAGCCACCTTATGGGAAGCAGCGTTCTGTGCGGAAATCACATCGGCAACAGCTTCTGCCTGAGCCAAGTCCATCTTGCCATTTACAAAAGCTCTTTGAGTGAATTCGCCAGGACCGGCCATACGGGCACCGTAGTCCACCAGACGCTGAAGCAGGCGTTCGACTACGTACTTTGAGGAATGGCAGGAAATCTCTACGGAATCCTCTCCGGTGTAAGAATGCGGGGCACGAAAAACACTGACAAGGACAGTGTCCAAGTCGGAACCATCAGTCTCAAGCGCCACTCCATATTTAACCCTGTAACCGTCAGTATCTGAAATATTACCGTTCTTACAAACTATCACTATGTCAGCGATGGCAAAGGCGTCTTTCCCGCTCATTCGCACTACAGCGATGGCACCGGTTCCGGGAACGGTGGCTGGGGCGCAGATTGTGTCTTCTATGTTGAACATAAGTACAAATTTATCAACAATCCCCAACATATTCAACCCGTAACCACATATTCCCCGCAAAACTCATTAAATTTGCACCCCAAAAACAGAACTATGGCTCAAAACGACCTCACACAGGGCAGCATCATAGGCAACATCAGCAGATTCTCGCTGCCGTACATGCTGTCATATTTCCTGCAGATCCTTTATGGGTTGGCGGATATGTTCGTGATAGGGCAGTACTGCGGTGTGGACAGCACGACGGCGGTAGCCAACGGTGCACAGATAATGCACATGTTCACCGTCATCATAATAGGACTGGCGATGGGCACGACGGTGCGTCTTGGAAGGGCGATTGGGGCAAAAGACAAAAATGAAGCCTCAAAAACCATAGGCAACACATTCACCCTGTTCGCACTCACAGCCATAGTCGCAACATTCATCCTGCTGCTCGCCAACAGAAGCATTGTCAGCATGATAGACACACCGCCCGAAGCCGTCAAAGGCACAATCGCCTATCTGCGAATATGCTTCATCGGCATTCCGTTCATCATCGCCTACAACATCATCGCGTCCATATTCAGAGGCCTCGGTGATTCGAAAAGTCCGATGTACTTCGTGATAGTGGCGTGCGTGGCGAACATCGCGCTAGACTACATATTCATAGGCCATTTCGGACTCGGACCTTCCGGGGCCGCACTTGGCACCACCTTGTCCCAAATGATCAGCGTCATCATCGCGGCCATAGTGATCCGGAAAAAATCTCTTTTGAATATCTCAGGACAAGACCTTAGGCCAGAGCGGCGTACGATGGCCGGGATCTTAAAAATCGGAGTGCCGGTCGCACTTCAGGACGGCTTCATTCAGATCGCTTTCATCGCAATCACAGCAATCGCAAATGGCAGGGGACTGAACGACGCGGCGGCGGTTGGTATCGTTGAAAAATTCATCGGTCTGCTCTTCATCGTCCCGTCAGCTATGCTGGCGACAGTCTCAGCGATCGCGGCCCAGAACATTGGCGCGAAAAAGCCTGAAAGAGCCAGAAAGACAATGGAATATGCAATAGCGATCTCCGTAGGCTTCGGCACCATCGCAGCCGTGACTCTCCAATTCATTCCTGAATATGCCGTAAGAATATTCACGAGCGACAGCACGGTCATCACTCTAGGCGGGCAGTACCTGAAAGGCTACGTCTGGGACTGCATATTCGCAGGCATCCATTTCTGCTTCAGCGGCTTCTTCACCGCCTGTGGATATTCGATCATCTCATTCTGCCACAACTTCCTGTCGATCGTCTGCGCCCGCATTCCGCTGTCCTGTCTGGCTTCCGTCAAGTTCCCGGACACCCTGTTCCCGATGGGCTTAGCCTCTCCCGCCGGCTCGCTTCTTTCCGTCATCATCTGCGTGACAGTTTACATCGTGATGCGCAGAAAAGGGAAACTGTAATATTCAAGGACTAGCCTCTTCGAGGTCAAGGACATGCTTGGCAATATGATACAAACAATGTCCTTTTCTATAGTCTTTTGGAGATAACCTTTTTTTGTTTTCGAAAGCCAATCTATAGTCTTCCACATGCCATTCCCATGCTTCTTGCATTACATAGTTCTTGTCATATAATATCCAAACCAATCTATCCCATTCGTAATTCGAGGCTTTCGGAACCATCGTTACAACACTTCCTTTTTTGCCGCTTGGCCGATTGGCTTTTACTTGATACTTTATATTTTTATAAACGAAATCTGTTCCTTTGGCAACAGCAGTCTTATCTCTCATGTAGTCGGAGTATTCTTTTTCAGACATCCCAACCAACATAGCAGCATCATATTCAGAGATGGAACTCGTAATAGATGGAGCCACGCCAAAATGAACTTGCCATTGTAAAGCTATACCTACAAGCTTATCCCTTAGTATAATCTTTTCCTTCATAGCCGCATGATCTGTCTACACATGTTGAAGTCTGAATATCTCCTTTTGTTTTTCTATTTCTTCCTTTAGTTGCTCTTCTGTTGGAAGATAAGTAAGATACTTTGAAGCAAATAGCTGCTTGTTGTCATGCAATACCGAGTAGCGAGCTATATCTTGGCTTGTCTCCGAACAAAGTAGAATGCCGATTGTAGGGTTGTCGCCTTCTGTGCGTTTCAAATCATCGTACATCCTTACATACATATCCATTTGTCCTACATCTTGATGAGTTATTTTGGTGGTTTTCAAGTCAATCAAAACAAAACATTTCATCAAATAATTGTAGAAGACAAGATCTATGTAATAATCTTGTGTGTCAGTGATGATATGTTGCTGTCGCTCAACAAAAGCATATCCTTTGCCCAATTCCATAAGAAATTTCTGGAGATGAGTGATTATGGAACTTTCAAGTTCACTTTCGGAGAAACTCATATCACGAGACAATCCCAAGAACTCAGTAACCATGGGCGATTTGACAAACATTGCGGGGGTATCAACATATCCTTTAGTAAGAGCTTTCATCTCACTTTCGACAACTTGTTTGTCGCAGGTCTGCAACAAACGATAGTAATATTGTGAGGCCACATTGCGGTCGAGCGTTCTAACACTCCACATTTGTTGGGAAGCTTCATGAAGATACCACAATCTTGCTTTCGGGTCATTAACTCTCAAAATACTTCTAAAATGTGACCATGAAAGATTTTGCACACACGTGTGCAAAATCTCCCAATCAGGAAAATATAAGTATAATTGTTTAAAATAAAAGAGGTTACGCGCTCCATATCCAGACCCGAATTCAGCTGTTATCTTTTGTGAAAGATCCTTCATCAACTGTGCGCCATAATCTGCGCGCTCGTTGCCTCGTTGCTCTTCTTCAACTATACGTCTTCCTATTTGCCAGTTGGAATATATCAAATTTTGATTGATAGAGGCATATGCTTTATTCCTGGCTTTCAAGATGATATTTCTGATGTCACCGACAATGTTCGAAAATTGAACATTAGATGCTGTTCCCTTGTCCTTATTCATTTTTACTTTTTCTGCTCAATAGTGACAAGGGTAATAAAAAACTTTTAAACAAGCAAATACCTAATTAGATTTTTCAGATTTTCAGATTTTTTCAGCACTATTTCATTCGAGATGCAATGATACGATAAAAAATAACGGAATAATCACTCATCAGCCTTTATTCATCGCCGCGCGGATCCTGCTGAGGGACTGCGGGGTCATCCAGAGATATGACGCTATCTTTTTAAGAGGCACATTCAGAATTAGTTCCGGGTGGTCATTTATCAGAGCGCTGTACCTTTTGCCGGCGCTTTCCTTGTCCGCCATCCAGATGACCTCATCCTCGAAATGACAGGCGTTTGTCTCGAAGACTTTCCGGATCGCGTTGGCGATGCCCAAGGATGTGTCACACAATTTGTCAACACGCATCTTGCTGATCCGCCACGCAATGCAGTCAGTTTCAGCCATTATCGTGATTTTCGACGGCCTTTGGGTGTTGTAGCAAAAAATGTCCACGACCGCCTCGCCGCCGAACGCAAACCACACGACAGCGTCACCGAATGAAGCCGACTTCGCTCCGCTCCATATTCCTGATTCAAGAATATACAAGGAATCGTCGAACGCGCCGCAGTTCACAACGATCTCGCCTTTACGGAAAGACATCCTCTCCATCCGCCTGATAAGTTCCGAGGCCGCCTCCCGCTCAAGCCCATAGTTTCCGCTGAATATGTCAATCAAGTTGTCCATCAGCCGCAAAATTCGGAAATAATACTTTCACCGCCAAATTAACATATGATAAAAAGCCAGCCTAAATCCGATGAATATGCCAGAAAAATTTCTTAATCTGTGAATATTCAGCCTATCTTTGCGCCCCGATTTGAAATATGAATGTATAGAAACGAAGGTGGGCAATCTTCAAATGCGAGACTGGAATTGTTGCAAGTAATTGCCCACTTGTTGTAAAAGTTGTATTGACTATGAAACGAGACGCCATTGATTTCGGTTCCGATAGCATTCCGGGACTTTTCAGGAAAATATTCATTCCTACTTTGGTTGGGATGGCATGCATGGCAGTGATGACGACCATCGACGGGGTGTTCGTCGGGCACGGGGTGGGGAGTGACGCGCTCGCCGCCGTAAACATATTCGCACCTTTCTGGATGATTATGACCGGGTTGGGGTTGTTGTTCGGAATCGGCTGTTCTGTTATTTCCTCCGTCCATCTTTCGCAAAACAACGAGAAGGCGGCTCGCATCAACATGACTCAGACACTGATCTTCGGTGTGCTGGTCACAGTGACGCTGACGGTTCTGGTCCAGAGCTTCAGCACCCAAAGCGCTTACCTTCTCGGCTCATCCGACAGGCTGCTGCCTTACGTCCTTGACTACCAGAAATGGCTGGCCTACGCTTTCTGCGCACTGTTCCTCCAGTCTGTTGGTCTGTTGATCATACGTCTGGACGGCTCTCCTAAGTACGCCTCGGCAGCCGCAGCGATTCCGTCCATCGTCAATGTCGTGCTGGACTATGTGTTCCTGTTTGTCCTTGACAAAGGGCTTGAAGGAGTAGCCATCGCCACTGCGATCGGATGCTGGACCGGAGGACTTATGGTTCTGTTCTACATTGTGTTTTTGTCCAAGACTATGAGACTGTATCCTGTTAAAATGTCATGGAAAAGTCTCTGTCTTTCCCTGCGTAATCTGTGGTACCAGTTCCGTCTCGGACTGTCGGCCTTTCTTGGCGAGATCAGCATCTCGATGCTGATGTTCGTTGGCAACTATGTGTTCATGAGGTATTTGGGCGAAGACGGTGTCGCGGCCTTCTCCATCGCCTGCTATATCATGCCTTTCATATTCATGACTGGAAACGCGATTTCCCAGTCCGCCCAGCCGATCATCAGCTTCAACCACGGAGCCGGCAACAGCAATCGTGTGATCGAGGCCCGCAAGGTGTCGCTGCTCACTGCATTGGGACTTGGAATCGTGGTTTCGCTGGCTCTTGCGTTTGGAATCAGTCAAGTGGCCGCTCTTTTCCTCAGCAAGGACGCTCCGGCATATTCAATAGCGGCTCACGGTGTGCCCCTTATGGCGACAGGATTTACCTTGTCAATCGTAAACGTCGCTGCCATCGGCTATTACCAGAGTGTGGAACGGGCGCTTCCTGCGACCATATTCTCGCTTTCGAGAGGAGTCATATTCCTTGTTCCTTGCTTTCTTTTGATTCCTCATTTCGCCGGGGTGGACGGAATATGGCTTGCGCTGCCGGCAACCGAGGCTCTGACATTCTTGTCAATCGCGGCTTTCCGCATCATATCAAAGCGTGCGAAGTGAATTTATATTCATAGACAATTTGATGCGTAATTCCGTTTTTTTGCTTAAATTTGCAAAAAGAAACGAACTTCCATGATGCTTGATGTGACTTTAATACCTCTAAGCGGCAGTGCGTCCCAGGATGCACAGAAGGAATGTTCTTTCATTGACTTTCACCGACCATTTCATCACTGTTGAGATGGTCGTTTTTTTTTTATGATAGAAGCTTGAATATTAGTTAGAATACAGTTAGGTATATATCATGAACTCAAGAAAAGGCGCGACACTAAAGTTGGAGAACGGAGCGGAATTCCGCGGATTCTCCTTCGGCTACGACGGACCGTGCGATGGAGAAGTCGTCTTCTCAACCGCTATGGTAGGCTACCCTGAAAGCCTCACAGACCCTTCCTATTCAGGACAGATTCTTTGCGTTACCTACCCATTGATAGGTAATTACGGTGTTCCACAGGAAGGAGCGGATGAACTCGGAATCTCAAAGAACTTCGAATCCGAACAAATCTGGGTCAGGGGAGTCGTCATCAGCGACTACTCTTTCGACTACAGTCATTGGGACGCGGTCAAAAGCCTTGACGAATGGCTGAAAGAGCAAAAGATTCCGGGAATATTCGGAATCGACACCCGTGCTGTCACCCAACTCCTCCGTGAAAAAGGTTCCATGCTCGGAATGATCGTTCCGGACGGAGTCGAGAAGGATTTCCCCATCGACGACCCGAACCTTGCCAACCAGATCGCCATCGTCAGCTGCAAGAATGCCATTGAATATGGCAGCGGCTCCAAGACGGTCGTGATGGTGGATTGCGGAGTCAAGCACAACATCCTCAGATGCTTCATGGAAAGGGGAGTGAAGGTCGTCAGAGTGCCTTGGGACTACGATTTCAACAAACTTGAATATGACGGACTCTTCATCTCAAACGGTCCCGGAAACCCTCAGTTCTGCAATATCACCGTCGCCAACCTGCGCAAGGCCATGGAAGGTGACAAACCTATTTTCGGAATATGCATGGGCAACCAGCTGCTAGCGAGAGCCGGAGGAGCCAACACCTATAAGCTGAAGTACGGTCACCGCAGCCACAACCAGCCTGTACGCATGGTCGGTACAAACCGCTGCTTCATCACTTCCCAGAACCACGGATTCGCTGTGGATGACAAGACTCTCGGAGCCGACTGGGAGCCATGGTTCGTGAATATGAACGATGGCACCAACGAGGGCATCCGCCACAAGACCAAGCCGTTCTGCTCGGTTCAGTTCCACCCGGAAGCCTCCAGCGGCCCGACCGACACTAATTTCCTGTTCGATGAGTTCATCAGCAAACTGTAATCAGAAGAAGTCATGAAAAACACCAGCATAAAGAAAGTCCTGATCCTTGGATCGGGCGCGCTCAAGATCGGTCAGGCCGGAGAGTTCGACTATTCCGGCTCACAGGCTCTCAAGGCTCTCCGCGAGGAAGGCATCGAGACAGTCCTCATCAACCCGAACATCGCCACTGTGCAGACCTCGGAAGGTGTTGCCGACAAGATTTACTTCATGCCTGTCACTCCGTTCTTCGTCGAAAAAGTCATCGCCAAAGAGCAACCACAAGGCATTCTCCTCTCATTCGGTGGTCAAACCGCCCTTAACTGCGGTGTAGAACTGTTCGAGAACGGAATTCTGGACAAGTACAATGTACAGGTGCTCGGCACCCCTGTCCAGGCGATCATGGACACAGAGGACCGTGACCTATTCATAAAAAAACTCGACGAGATCGGAGTGAAGACCATCAAGTCCCATCCGGCATCTAGCATAGAGGAGGCCAGGAAGGCCGCCCACGAGCTCGGTTTCCCGCTCATCGTCCGTGCCGCCTACGCCCTCGGCGGACTCGGTTCCGGCTTCTGCGACAACGACGAGCAGCTTGACGAGCTCTGCGAAAAAGCATTCTCATTCTCTCCGCAAGTACTTGTGGAAAAGTCTCTTAAAGGATGGAAGGAAATTGAATATGAAGTCGTGCGCGACCGTTACGACAACTGCATCACAGTCTGCAACATGGAGAACTTCGACCCGCTCGGAATCCACACCGGAGAGAGCATAGTGGTGGCTCCGTCGCAGACACTGTCCAACAACGATTACTATTTCCTTCGCGAACTCTCAATCAAGATTGTCCGCCATATCGGAATAGTGGGCGAGTGCAACGTCCAGTACGCCTACGACCCGGATGCCATGGACTACAGTGTCATCGAAGTCAACGCGCGTCTTAGCCGTTCCTCAGCCCTCGCCTCCAAGGCAACAGGCTATCCTCTTGCTTTCGTAGCTGCCAAACTCGGACTTGGCTACGGCTTGTTTGACCTCAAAAACTCCGTCACCAAGACAACCCCAGCGTTCTTTGAGCCGGCCCTTGACTACATAGTCTGCAAGATTCCTCGCTGGGACCTCAGCAAGTTCCACGGGGTTTCCCGCAAAATCGGATCTTCGATGAAGTCCGTTGGTGAGGTGATGGCCATTGGTCGCAGTTTTGAGGAGGCCATCCAAAAAGGTCTCAGAATGATTGGTCAAGGCGCACACGGATTCGTGGGCAATAAGGAATTCCATGTCGCTGATGTGGACGAAGCCCTCCGCGAGCCTACCGACAAGCGAATATTCGTTATTTCCAAGGCGATGCGCGCAGGCTACACAGTCGATCAGATCCATGATCTCACAAAGATCGACAAATGGTTCCTGAATAAGTTGCAGAACATAGTTAGGACTTATGAGGACATGAACTCGTACGACAAGCTTGAGGACATGCCGACCGAACTTCTGCGCCTCGCCAAGCAGGAAGGTTTCTCCGATTTCCAGATTCAGAGAGCTGTATGGAAAGACAGCGGAGTTGTCACGGCTAACATGGACAAGGTCCGTGAATATAGAAAGTCCCTCGGCATCATGCCTGTAGTCAAGCAGATAGACACTCTTGCCGCCGAGTTCCCGGCACAGACGAACTACCTATACCTGACCTACAACGGCACCAAAAGTGACATTGAATATGAGAACGACGGCAAGTCCGTGATAGTTCTCGGCTCCGGAGCCTACAGAATTGGCTCATCGGTAGAGTTCGATTGGTGCTCCGTAACCTGTCTCCAGACAATCCAGAAACAGGGCTATAGGGGAGTGCTGATCAACTACAACCCGGAGACAGTCTCAACCGACTACGACATGTGTGACAGGCTCTACTTCGATGAGCTGACATTCGAGAGGGTGATGGACATCATTGACCTTGAGAATCCGCACGGAGTAGTTGTCTCTGTGGGAGGTCAGATCCCGAACAACCTTGCTCTCAAGCTCCACAAGCACAATGTCCCGATCCTTGGAACAGCGGCTGAGGACATCGACAAGGCCGAGGACCGCCACAAGTTCTCCAGCATCGTTGATAGCCTTGGTGTCGATCAGCCGGAATGGAGCGAGCTCACCACAGTTGACGAGGTGGACAACTTCATCAAGAAGGTTGGCTTCCCGGTTCTCGTCAGGCCGTCCTACGTGCTTTCCGGTGCCGCGATGAACGTCTGTCACGATGAGGAGAAACTTAGGCATTTCCTCAGTCTCGCTGCGGAAGTCTCTCAGGAGCATCCTGTTGTGATCAGCAAATTCTACATGCGTAGCAAGGAGATCGAGTTCGACGCTGTCGCTGACAACGGCGAAATCCTTGCTTATGCGATCTCGGAGCACATTGAATATGCCGGTGTCCATTCCGGTGACGCCACAATCCAGTTCCCTCCGCAGAAACTGTACGTTGAGACAGTGCGCAGGATCAAGAAGATAGCGCGTGCGATCGCTGGAGCGCTCAGCATCTCCGGCCCGTTCAACATCCAGTTCCTTGCTAAGGAGAACGCTATCAAAGTCATAGAATGCAACCTGCGCGCTTCCAGAAGTTTCCCGTTCGTGTCCAAGGTACTTAAGATTGATTTCATCGAACTTGCCACCAAGGTCATGCTCGGCCTTCATCCAGCTGCTCCGCAGAAGAGTGCCTTTGACCTGGACTATGTCGGTGTGAAGTCCTCGCAGTTTTCATTTGCAAGGCTTGAGGAGGCTGACCCGATGCTCGGTGTTGACATGTCTTCGACTGGTGAGGTAGGCTGCCTTGGCGACGACCTAAACGAGGCTCTTCTGAAATCCGTTCTTTCCGTAGGGCAGAGGATTCCGGAAAAAAGGATACTTCTTTCAACAGGAGATCCGCTCCAGAAGGCGGACATGTTGAACGCATGCAGGCTTCTTGTCAACAATGGCTATGAGCTATACGCGACTGGTGGCACCTACAAGTATCTGGTCGAGAACAGCGTTCCTGCGACAAAGGTTCTGTGGCCAAGCGAATGTGACAATCCTAACTTCAAGGGTAGGTTCAAACCAGCACTGGAGATGATTCAGAACAAGGAGGTTGACATGGTGATTAATATCCCTAAGAACTTCTCAGAGCTTGAGTTGTCTAACGGTTACCAAATCAGAAGAGCGGCAATTGACTTCAACGTAACTCTCTTCACTAACGCCCGCCTTGCAACCGCCTTCATCCGCGCTTTCTGCTCCACTAGCATCAACGACATCCAGATCAAGTCCTGGGATCAGTATTGATTCTCCTCACCGGTCACTGAGCCTGCCGAAGTGACCGAAACTAACAGGAATTAACAAGAGTCGCTTCGACAGGCTCAGCGACCAAATATTAAAGGCGACTAAAAATCTCGGATTGTTATACATAATCAACTGAAAGGCAGTTGCCGCAAGCGACTTTGGCTCCCGAAGAGGGAGGGGACCCACGGAGTGGGGAGGATCGCTGGAGGTAACTGCCTTTCAGTTGATCCCTCAGGAATGAATCAAGCAGGAAAAAATTAAAGGCGACTGAAAATATTCAATCGCCTTTGTTAGTATTTTCCTAAAATCAATTAGAACGTGTCGTAGTACTTGGCGTCACGAGGAGTGACTTTGTTCATGTTATCAAGGAGCATATCATTGGTCTTGTACTCGTCCATGAGCTGAAGCATGAAGTTCATCGCCTCAGTCGGATTCATGTCAGCAAGGAGCTTGCGCAGAATCCAAATCCTGTTGGCAGCCTCACGGCTGTAGAGAAGATCATCACGGCGGGTACTTGACAGTACGACATTTACGGCAGGGAAGATTCGTCTGTTGGCAAGGGTTCTGTCAAGCTGAAGTTCCATGTTGCCGGTACCCTTGAACTCCTCGAAGATTACATCGTCCATCTTAGAGCCTGTATCGGTCAAAGCTGTAGCAAGAATTGTAAGGGAGCCACCACCCTCTATGTTACGGGCAGCACCAAAGAAACGCTTAGGCTTCTGAAGAGCATTGGCATCCACACCACCAGTCAATACCTTTCCAGAAGCAGGCTGAACAGTGTTATAGGCACGGGCAAGACGAGTAATCGAGTCCAAAAGAATAACCACATCGTGACCGCATTCAACAAGCCTACGAGCTTTCTCTAGAACCATATTAGCCACTTTTACATGCCTTTCTGCCGGCTCATCAAATGTAGAGGCCACAACTTCGGCCTTAACGCTGCGGCTCATGTCGGTAACCTCCTCTGGACGTTCGTCAATAAGAAGAACGATCTCGTAAACCTCAGGGTGATTGTCAGCGATCGCATTTGCTATCGATTTCAGCAGCATTGTCTTACCGGTCTTCGGCTGCGAAACGATCAGCCCACGTTGACCCTTTCCGATAGGGGTAAACATGTCCACAATACGGCAAGAAGGATCACTCTGATGTCCATGTCCAAGAAGATTGAACTTCTCGTTCGGGAACAAAGGAGTAAGGAAATCAAACGGAACCCTATCACGGATGTAGTCAGGAGTGCGACCGTTGATGAAATTAATCTTAACGAGTGGGAAGTACTTATCACCTTCCTTCGGAGGACGAATCTCACCAGTGACTGTGTCACCAGATTTTAAAGCATTGTTCTTTATCTGGCTTTGGCTGACATAGATGTCATCAGGAGAATTTAGATAATTGTAGTCAGAGGAACGGAGGAACCCATAGCCATCCGGCATAATCTCAAGGACTCCTGTTGCCTCCACAGTACCATCAAATTCAACCTCCTGAGCCTTAATTTTTTGGTTTGGATTCTGAAAATTTTGAGGTTTAGCCGGAATCGGAGCCTGCGGATTGTTCTGCCCTTGGAATTTGTTCTTCTGTTTTCTGCGATTTAAGTCAGATTGTGAAGCCGGATCGTCCTTCAAATCATCAAACAGTTGATGGATAAACTCTTTTCCATTGACAGGCTTATCAGAAGATGTCGGCTGAGGTGCAGTGTTTGCTGGCTTAACATTCTCAGCAGCAGGCTCAACTTCAGGAGACGGATTATCAGTTACTGGAATAACAACCGTTGCCTCATTCGAAGACTGGACAGAAGCGGACTTTGGCTTGCGACCTCTCTTTTTAGGAACCGGCTTCTCAACACTCTGCTCATTATTCTTTTCAATGATAGGCTGCTCTTGTTTTGGCTGTTCCTTAATAGTCTTTTCATCTTTGTCCCCAGCCTGTTTCTCTTTCGGAGCCTTAACTTGCTCTGGAAGTGGATTCTTTCGTGGACGACCACGCTTTGCCTTAGGCTTCTCTATTGGCTGAAGAGATGCCGCAGCGGCCTGCGCATCCAAGATTGCAAAGGACAAATTCTCATCAGTCAGTTTTTTGATATTCTTGACCTGATGTTCTTGAGCAACTTTTTCAAGTTGTTCTCTGCTCATCTGAGTGAGTTCAAATAAATTATAAGGCATAACTAAAAATGATTCCAGCACTGCCAGCTGGACATAAAATTCAGGAATAAACTGTGGATGTAACCTTTAGGCTTTCGCCCGAAATAATGGTTCGCAAATATAAGACAATTATGAGAAATAAGCAAACTATTTATCCCAATAGCTAGAACTTTTCTTAAATCTAAGCAAGTCTGCAAGAGCCGCTGCGTTAGCAGAAATCAAGAATGAATATGATTGGTACATACCAGAAGGCACCCACGAAACAGAAATGTTGAAGCAGTGCAGATTATAACTGAATGAAAACTGTGTAGTAGTCATCTTCATGGCAGTGAAGTCCCAGCCTGATTGAGCCTGAATAGACATTTTTGGGGTCAACTGAACATTACCCTGCACTCCGACAGTTTGAGTAATGTTGTCCTTCTTGCTCAACTCGTTATTCAAGAAAGAATAACTGCGGTTCATCGAGAAGTTGTAGTTAAAGTTGACGCTCCACGGCACATTAGGGTTTGTGTAGTAAAGCCAACCACCTGGAATATACTCACCCGTAAGAGGATGGTAATATATTCTTTTATAATAGTCCGCAGCTGAACTAGAGCCGCCATCGCCTCCTGATGACTTGGACCCATCATTACCCTTGACAGTACCTTTTCCCGACAATGAATATGACATTGAGGCACTTATGTTATTCAGTCTGAGAGGTACACCATTCTCAACGATGTTAAACTTGTTTATTCGCTGTCCTTTTTCATTGATTGCGTATGGATCAAAATTAAGATTACCGTTGATGCCTAGTTTCCCAAAAATTGAAGTTGACATAGTAACACCAACATTACTCATCTTCAAAGAGTCTGCAAGGAAATTGTAACCAGTGGAGAGGTTCAGCTGGTCAAATATCTTGACTTTTTTTGAGCCTTTTCCTGTGGTGTCCCTAATATCACGTACTTTCGCCTCAAGATTATTACCGATAGAAATGCTCATGGAAGCAGACTTTCCTTTCCCTGGAGCTGAATTCAATTGACCTTGGTAGATGTTATAGTCATAGGATTTCTGGACACCAAGTGTGTCAACATAATTCAAGGTCCTCCATCCGTTGAACGCCTTGCCTTTCTCCGGGCTGAAACTCATGCTCACACTTGGGGAAATCACATGCCTAAGAGCTTGGATTTTATGGAATTTACCAAAATCGTACATTCCATAAAGTCGGGTACTCATTGAGACAGAGCCGGAATAGTTGTGTGTGGCTCCGAAAGTACCGAACTGCTTTCCCATTTCAGTCTTGACACTGTTAGTCTCTGGATCAAAGTAAGCCTCTGATTTACGGAAGAACCAGTTCATGCCGTAGCTGACATTCGGAGCTACATTAAGATACTTCAAAAGCGTGAAGTCCGGAAGTTTAATGGAAAAATTGTGCGCCATTCCATTCTGGAACTTGTCCATAAAGCCAGGTTCTCCGAACTCGGATGCCTTGAAATTTATTTTATTCTGAATGGAAGTGTTATACCCTAGAGCGAACTTCTCGTAGAAACGTTCCTTGCCGACCCTATTCTTAATCTTGAACGGGTAAAATGTGGACACAGAGAACGTTATGTTAGGAAGTGTAAATGAATACGAACTATCCCTCGAATTTTGGCTATGCAATGCGTTAACCGACAAGTTAAACTTACCGTTCCAGTTCTTAGAGTAAGAAATAGATGATGAAATCTGGTTCTGGAGTGCCTCTGAAACTGAATGAGAGTTGTAGCGGCTGTTTGAAGGGCTGGAAAAATTGACCGATGCGGAAAACGATGTTCCAGGATGAGCTTTAGAATCCTGTGAATGAGACCATTTCACACCGAAGTTCTTGCTTTGGAAGAAATCAGTACTACCTTTCTCTCCTGTCTGATCCACAGAGTAGTTGACAGCAAGGTTTCCACTGAACTTGTACTTCACCATGTACCTAGAATTAAGGTTGGCTGCCCATGATCCTAAAGTATAGTAGTCTCCGGTCAAAGACATGTCAAAATAATCCCCTAAAACAAAGTACATTCCGGCATCCCTCATGTAGAAACCACGTGCGTTCTCTTCTCCAAAAGAAGGCATTAGCAGACCAGTCGCTCTGTCTGGGCGCTTGGGAATAAATCCGAATGGTATTCCTATAGGAAGATCTACATCTTCGACAACTAGATGCGCGGGCCCAAACACTGTCTTTTGTGAAGGCTTGGTCACAACTTTAGCAGAAGACAACTTTAGATAGTAATGAGGATGCTCCAAATCACAGACGGTGTACTTCCCCTTGGTGATGTTGATGGATTTATCAGGCATCATCTTGATGTTTTTACCATGAAGGATTCCATCATCTTCCTTGGTAATCATGTTTGTGATTCGAGCTTTTCGGGTATTGAAATTATACCTTACTTCCTCCATGTTAAAAGTCTGATTGCCTTGCGTCATCTCAGGCTGACCTTTCCACTCATGTGTAAGGGTGTCGTAGGTGCCTCTAGCATAGACAGTTCCGGTGGCCATGTCATACTCCATGTAGTCCGCCTTGAGCTTAATGTTCTCGTAGGAGACCTCGACATCTCCCCAGTAGTACATCTTCCGTCTTCCGTTTGAAAAATCTTGACGAATTGAATCCTTGGCTCCAGAAAAAGCCGGTCTTGATAAGGAACTCTTCTCCAAAAGAAAAAGTGAATCCGCCCTAGAAGTCGAATCAGCCACTCTGATTGAATCTCGCTTTATGGCCATCGAATCCAAAATTGCAGGAATCGAATCCTTCTGATCATGAAGGGAATCAGGAACTGAAGGCTTAACAGTGTCAGGAACAGACTCAACTCCAGAAGCCTTTCTAAGGTTCCTGTCCCTCCTCGAATCCTGCCCGAACATTGTCAGCCCTGTCAATGCGACCAATGCCGCGATGAGGATAATGCTGTATGAATGCTTTTTGAATTGCAATTATTTTCTAAATTTGCAAAAGACAAATATACTACAATATTTTGGATTTACACCGCAATTTTCTTGCCGCCCTTGCGGCATTTTCGATTTCACTAACCGGATTCATGGCCTCCGCTCAGAATCCGGAGGACGCTATTCGGCTCTCTACCATTGTGATCGACCCAGGTCATGGAGGCAAAGATGCAGGATGCATCAGCCCCAGTGGAAAGACGATGGAGAAAACCATCGTTCTTGACATCGCAAAAAGATTGTCCGAGAAGATTCGCAGCGGCTACCCTGACGTAAAAGTCATCATGACCAGAAACAAGGACACATTCGTCACCCTTCAGGGGAGAGCAGACATAGCCAACCGCAATAACGCCAATCTTTTCATCTCAGTTCACATCAATTCCGTTGATGGCAAGCGAAACGGACCTAACGGCTATTCCGTCCACATACTTGGGCAATACACAAGCAAGAACAAAGATCTCTATGCTGGCAACATGGATGTCGTGCGAAGAGAGAACTCCGTGATCAAACTTGAGGATGACTACACGACTCGCTATGAGGGCTTTGATCCTAATGATCCAGAATCCTACATATTCATGAACCTCATGCAAAATGCTTATCTGGAGCAGAGCTTCAATTTTGCACAAAAGGTTGATAATGAGATGAAAGGAGGGGCAATTAGGCAGAGTCGGGGAATCTCACAAGATCCATTCTACGTGTTGTGGAGGACCGCAATGCCGGCAGTTCTTATAGAATGTGGATTCATGTCAAATTCCGCTGATCGTGAGGCCTTGATTACAGAAAAAGGCCGCGATCGAATCGCTTCCGACATCTATGATGCTTTCCGGAAGTATAAAAAGGAATATGATGGCTCAGATGCCGTTAATTTTACTGTTACAGAAGAAAAGAATGAAGAAAAGGCCATTAACCCAATAAACGAGCAAAGCAATACGCTAACAAATAATACAAATACTACAGCTGAACTAACAGAAAATAAAGACAATAAAGTAATATTCGGCACTCAGGTTCTAGTCTCGTCCAAAGACATGTCTGCGAAAGACCCTTATTTTAAAGGCTATGACGTCATTAGGATTCCAGCAGGGAAATATTATAAGTATGTCATAGGGGTAGCATCAGATTTGAACACCGCTAAAGACAAAAACAGAATTATCAGAAAACAATACAAGGATTCCTTCATTGTCAAGGTCGATAATGGGTGTGTCGAAAGGATTTTCTGATGCCTAATTGCTTATATTCATCAACTTAAATTTCCCTTACTTATTTTAGAATAATTCAAAATCATAAATTGGTTGATTTTACGATAGTTGAGAAAATTTCATTAGTGCAAAATATTGATTCTCACAATATTAAAATAAGTCAATTTTTGTCGTACATTCAATCATATAAGGAAAATAAAATACAAAAACAATACGAAAACAGATTTTTTATAAAATATTTTTCCCCCAATTTTGCACTACGAAAATGAGGGATCAATTTCTCGGTTTCATTAATAAGATATTCATTTAAAGTAATGGCTGAATTGGAAAGACATATTTCCGTCTGGAACGATTGTTTGCGTATTTTCGAACAGAATGTTGAACCCAAGCAGTTCGATGTTTGGTTCAAAACCATCGTTCCGGTTTCTCTTGAAGGCTCGACACTCACTGTAGAAGTGCCGACAGATTTCTTTAGGAGCTATCTTGAAGATGCTTTCCTGCCTATTATCAAGATGACATTGAGGAGAGTCATAGGACAGGAGGCAAAGCTACTGTACAAGATTCATCCCGTTCAGAAAGAACGGGCCATGGTTTTCAGTGCTGCGCATGGGAACGTTCCTGAAAACAAGCCTGTGACGATTAATACTTTTCAGCCGTCTGGGAATCCTAGTCCTTTCGTTTTTCCTGGAATCCAGAAACTTCGGATAGATCCAAGGCTTAATCCAGTTTATTGCTTCGACAACCTTATTAAAGGGGAGTGCAACAAAATGGGCTACAATGCTGGTGTCAGCATCTCTGACAAACCTGGTAAAACCCCTTTCAATCCACTGTTTATTTTCGGTGGACCGGGACTAGGCAAGACACATTTAGCTCAGGCAATCGGAATCGCAATCCACGAGGCTTACCCTGATCTTGTTGTACTCTATGTTACTGGCAATGAATTCAGAACTCAATATGTAAACGCTGTGAACGTCCAAAACAAACTGACTTACTTCATGGCTTTCTACATGAGGATTGATGTTTTGATTATGGATGACATTCAGGAACTTATCGGCCCTGCTTCTCAAAATGCATTCTTCAACATATTCAATCATCTTCATCAATCAGGTAAGCAACTTATCTTTACGTCAGACCGCGCACCGGTTGATTTGATTAACTTTGAGGAAAGGTTACTTTCGCGTTTCAAGTGGGGTCTGTCAATTGAGCTGTCTAAACCCGATCATGACACAAGACTTGCGATGCTGAGAGCTAGGTGCGCAAGAGAAGGAGTTCAAGTCAACGATGATGTTCTGGAAATTTTGGCGAACAAGATAAGATCCAACTTCCGTGAGCTTGAGGGTGCCCTGATTTCTCTGATAGCAAACGCAACCCTATGCCACGAGGAAGTCACCAAAGAACTTGCTGAACAGATTACCGGCAACATTGTTGGTGAGGAACATAACGAAATAACCATCGACAAAGTTCAGGAAGTCGTTTGTGAGTACTTCAACATCACTCGCGAAACTCTTCTTTCCAAATCTCGTAAAAGACAGATTGTCCAAGCTAGACAGATAGCTATGTTCATGAGCCGGAATCACGTAGGAGGCTGTTCATTAGCTACAATTGGTATGGAACTTGGAGGGAAAGACCATGCTACAGTGCTTCACGCCTGCACGACTGTGTCTGACTTGATGTCCACGGACAAGATGTTCAAACAGTACGTGACGGACATCGAAAAGATGCTTGTTCCTGTAGCTAGATAATCAGGAGTCAAATGAATTCAGAAAAAGTACTATCGATCTTCAAAGAGATCACGCGGATTCCTAGGGAGTCCGGACACGAGGAGCCAATGACAGCCTTTCTTCAGCAATTCGCTGCAGAAAGGCATCTTGAATGTAAAACCGACAAGACGAACAATGTCTGCATCATCAAGGAGGCTAGCAAAGGCAAGGAGAATGTGCCGACACTCGTCCTTCAAGGCCACCAGGACATGGTCTGCGAGAAAAGAAGTGGCGTTCAGCATGATTTTCTCAAAGATCCTATTGAATATGTCATCGAAGATGGCTGGATGATAGCAAAAGACACGACACTTGGAGCTGATGATGGTATCGGTGTAGCTGCAATGCTTGCGCTCCTTGACAGTGACCTTCCAATGGGACGAATTGAATGCGTGTTCACAATCTCGGAAGAGACTGGAATGGATGGAGCCTTCGGAATGGAGCCTGGCTTTTTCACCGGAAGGACTCTCATTAACCTTGATTCTGAAGATGAAGGTCAGATGTTCATAGGATGCGCTGGAGGGCTTGACACGATAGCCGAGTTCAATTATATTCAAGAAGACTTCCTCGAAGGCTACAAGCCTGTTAGGCTTGAGATTTCTGGTGCACTTGGTGGCCATAGCGGTGACGACATCAATAAAGGCCGCATGAACACGGTACAACAGATGTCCCGCTTTCTCTATTCTGAAATGGCTTATGGCCTCCAACTCGTGATGCTGAAAGGCGGCAACAAACCAAACGCCATTGCCAGAGAGTGTGAAGCCATAATCACCGTTCCTGACACAGAAGCCACCATCGCAAGATTCGCATCATTCGGCAAAGACTTGAGAAATGAATATTTCAAGACTGATCCAGATGTAACATTTAGCGGAGAGACTTACAGATGCACAGAGAAACCAATTCAGAGCGATGTTGCTAAAAGACTAATCATGTCCCTGTTTTCATGCCCGCACGGAGTAGAGACCATGAGTCAAGACATTCCTGGCCTCGTGGAGACATCTACCAATTTGGCCGCAGTGAGGATGAACAGACAAGGGAAGGTTGAAATCATCACTAGCCAGCGTAGCTCAACGGGTTCAGCAAGAAAGATGATGGCCGCAAAGGTAGAGGCAAATTTCTTGCTCGCTAGAGCTAAAGTTACTCATCTTTCTGAATATCCTGGCTGGAAGCCTAATCTTGATTCTCATATTCTTCGCGTGTGCGTGGATTCGTACAAGAAACTTTTCGGATGCGAGCCTGAGGTTAAGGCCATCCATGCGGGATTGGAATGCGGTCTTTTCGGAGAGAAATTCGGTGATTTGGACATGATTTCTTTCGGACCGACCTTGCGCGGAGTTCATGCTCCGGGAGAGAAACTTGAACTGTCTTCACTTGAGAAGTTCACAGAGCATCTTGTCGATGTAGTCACCAATTTTGAATAAGGTCATAGTCACTTCGATAGACTCAACGACCCAAAGCGCAATAATATGGTAAAAATAGCTCCTTCAATACTTTCCGGCAATTTTCTCAATCTTGAGCCGGACATCAAGATGGTCAATGAGAACGCTGATCTGATTCACATTGATGTCATGGATGGAAGTCTTGTTCCGAACATTTCATTCGGATTCCCGGTGATGGAGGCAATCGCCAAAGTCGCGACTGTCCCGATGGATGTTCACCTGATGATAATCAATCCGGACAAGTACATCGAGAGGTTCGCCAAATGCGGGGCTAGTCTGATAAGTTTCCATCTAGAGGCCGCTGACAAGGCTTGCAAGGATCCTAAGGACATAATCTCCTTAATCAAATCCTGCGGTGCGAAGGCAGGACTCGCAATTAACCCTGATGTTCCCGTAGAGAGGCTGTTTCCGTTCATTGAAGACGTGGACTTCTTTCTGATCATGTCTGTCTTCGCTGGGTTCGGAGGACAGAAATTTATTGAAGACTCCATTGAGCGAGTCAAATCCCTAAAAGCTGCGATGGACAGACTGGGGATTGTAAAAGACATCGAGGTGGACGGAGGTGTGTCATCCACAAACGCTAGGATTCTGGCGGAATCTGGTGCCACAATGCTTGTTGCAGGAAGTTCAGTCTTTAAGGCTAAAAATCCTGCAAAAGCTATTGAAGAACTACGTTAGATAACATAACTTACTTCCTTAAAGGCGAACTCAAAACGTTCGCCTTTATTTGTTTCTAAGCAAAGGAGTCCTGAGTCTGAGACACTCACTATTTTGGCACAAATTGACTCCCCTGTGGAGCAGACGACATATTCATTGAACGAGCCAAAGCGATAGAGTCTGGAAGCATATTCATCAGCATTGTCGTAGTTGCCAAGACGAGATTGCAAGAAACGGCACAGTTTGGGCAATTCCTCTTTTATGTCATATTCTTTGTCGGTAAGTTTTGACATTGACACAGGATTCACAAGTTGCGGAGGGAACTCTTTTTGATTGACATTCAGACCTATTCCAATAACACTGGTGTCAAGGAAAGGTCCTTTCAATGTGTTCTCTATGAGCATGCCACAGATTTTTTTATTTCGGACATAGATGTCGTTGGGCCATTTGACAGAGCATTCTATGCCTTCAGATTCGAGATAATCAGAAACTCCCAATGTTACGCAACGGGTCAGAATGAACTGCCGTGATGCTTCCAAAGGAGTGATAGCATCGTCACCAAACTTGACAACCATGGAAAATGTCAGATTCTCACCGGCATGAGTCAGCCATGAGTTCCCTCTTTGCCCGCGACCCGCTGTTTGATGCACAGCGGCTATTGCTGTCATATTGTCAATCTCTGCAAGGTGCCTTATCGCCTCACTGTTAGTAGAATCCACCTCTTCTAACCATTGAATGTCAACTTCTTCTTTCATTGATTCAGAATTTGTCGTATATTTGTATATTTGATTGGTAATGCAAAAATATAAAACATTCTCAATATGATTACACACGATCTGCGGGTTATGGCTGATGCCATGCTCGACAAGAAAGCACAAAACGTAATTGACATAGATCTCAGACCTTTGGGAACAGCGATCACTGATCATTTCATGATCTGCAATGCTGACTCAACGACAAATGTCAACGCTATAGCTGACAATGTGATAGAGAAAATGCGTGAGGAAGGAAGGAAACCTCTTAGAACTCAAGGTCTGGAGAATAACTTCTGGATCATCCTAGACTACGGTGACATTGTCGCGCACATTTTCCTTACCGAGTATCGTCAATTCTACCGGCTTGAAGAACTATGGGCCGATGCACCTCACAAGGAGTACAAGGAAAGACGTGTACCTAAAACTAAAAAGAAAGAGACTGATGGCGAATAATTCAAACATGCCTAAAGGGGGAGATCCAAGGAGAAAGGTCATACGTGTGAGGTTCAATTTCTCATGGTTGTACTTGATTCTAATCCTTGGCATTGGTTGGTTGCTATTCAATAATAGTGGGGCCAATCCTCAAAAAATCGAATGGGCTGAGGTTCAGGAAATGTTCCTTAGTGGAGACATTAAAGAGATTCAATTTATCAGGAACGATTTCAAAGGTAATGTTACTGTTCGTCCCGACAGACTGAATAAATATGCTGACAAATTTGGGGGAAAGATTCCACCGAGTTCTCCACATTTCATCTTTCTTGTCTCAGACAAGTTCGATGCGGAAAAAGAATTTGCCGATCTTAATGCTAAGCTTCCGGTTGATGCTCCTAAAGTTAAGATCGTCATGGAGAACGACAATCGAATGTGGTCAGGCATCCTGGAATGGATCATCTTCCCTCTTCTGCTCATATTCATGTGGATTTGGATGTTCCGAGGCTTCAACAAGAATATGGGTGGTGGAGCCGGTGGACCAGGAGGCGTTTTCAATGTCGGTAAGTCCACAGGAAAACTTGCAGACAAGGAAAAAGTCAACGTGACATTCAAGGACGTTGCCGGCCTTTACGGAGCTAAAGAAGAGGTGATGGAAATCGTTGATTTCCTGAAGAACCCTCAAAAATACACTTCACTTGGAGGCAAGATTCCTAAAGGAGCCCTTTTGGTAGGTCCTCCGGGTACAGGTAAAACACTGCTAGCCAAAGCTGTGGCAGGCGAAGCCAACGTTCCGTTCTTCTCCATCTCTGGTTCCGACTTTGTGGAAATGTTTGTTGGAGTCGGAGCTTCTAGGGTAAGGGATCTTTTCCGCCAAGCAAAAGAGAAGGCCCCGTGCATCGTCTTCATTGATGAGATTGATGCAGTAGGAAGGGCTAGAGGCAAGAATGTAGGTTTCTCTTCAAATGATGAGCGCGAGAACACACTCAACCAATTGTTGACAGAGATGGATGGATTCGACACAAATTCCGGTGTCATCATCCTCGCTGCGACCAACAGAGCAGACATTCTTGACAAAGCTCTTTTGAGAGCCGGACGTTTTGATCGTCAGATCCATGTTGATCTTCCGGAGCTAAAGGAAAGAGAGGAGATCTTCAAGGTTCACACCCAAAAGCTCAAGATTGCCAAAGATTTCGATTTAGGATTCATGGCGCAGCACACACCAGGGTTCTCTGGTGCTGACATAGCTAACGTGTGCAACGAAGCTGCCTTGACAGCAGCAAGAAGGAACAAAAAAGAAATTGACAGACAGGATTTTCTCGATGCAGTTGACAGGATTGTAGGTGGATTGGAACGAAAGGGATCTATCATGACTCCTGCGGAGAAGAGGACAACAGCTTATCACGAGGCGGGACACGCAACTGTTGGTTGGCTCTTGCCTTACTCTGATCCAGTGTTCAAAGTCAGTCTTATACCAAGAGGTGATGCATTAGGCCTGACATGGTACTTGCCTGATGAAAGGAAAATCCTTTCTAAGTCTTACTTGATGGACAAGATGTGCGCTTTGATAGGCGGACGTGTTGCCGAAGAAATCATCAACGGTGAACCTGCCACTGGAGCGCTAAATGATCTCGAAAGACTTACACGAATGGCCTATAACATGGTCCAGTTCTATGGAATGAGCGATAAGATCGGTGAGGTGTCATTCTACGACTCTACCGGATCGAGGGGCTACGATCTCACTAAACCTTACAGTGAGAAGACAGCCGAACTCATGGATCAGGAAGTCAAAGATTTGGTAAAGGAAATTCATGATAGAACATTGCTCATCTTGACTGAACATAGAGAAGGATTCGTTCAGATGGCAAAGCTTCTGCTTAAAAAAGAAGTGATTTTCTCTGAGGACATCGAAAAGATTCTTGGTCCTAAAGCCAAGCCAACAGAAGAGATCAATGAATCTTCCGAAACCGAAGCTGAACCAGCACTAACAGAATCGGATGATGAATAATGTAGTAGTCAGATCTATTTCAGGCGTGGTCTTCATCCTAGCGATGTTGGCCTGCTTGATGTTTAATAAGTTTCTCTTTGCCGGACTGATTATATTCATCATGTCCGTCATGCTCTTGGAATTTTACCACATCACGATGGGGGAGAGCTACAAGCTTTCCAAGATCTTGGCTATTGTTGCTGCTATTATCCTTTTCGGAATATTGTTTGCCGTGTCTTCGTACCACATCCCAATCAAATTCGTAGCCCTTTCAATGGTCCCGCTTTTCATTGTGATGATTAATTCCTTGTACGTCAAAGACAAGGAAGAATACGGCAAATTCTCCAACATCTACACAGGATTATTGTACATCGCTGTGCCTATCGCACTTTCCAACTTGATTGCATTCGATAAGGCTGGGAACTTCAGCGGCAACCTTCTTCTGTGTTTCTTTATAATAATATGGTGTTCAGACGTTGGTGCCTTTGCTTTCGGAATTTCTCTAGGAAAGTTCTTCCCTAAGAAACTCTTTCCTACAGTGTCCCCCAAAAAGACATGGATTGGATTCATAGGCGGATTGGTAAGTTCAGTTCTGGCGGCTTTCGCGTTGTATGAGTTCCACATATTGAAGTTCCCGCTCATCCACTGCCTAATCTTGTCACTGATAATGTCAGTGACAGGAGTCTATGGAGACCTTTATGAATCTCAATGGAAGAGAGTCTATGGAGTCAAGGACTCCGGCAAGATTATCCCAGGACACGGGGGCTTTCTGGACAGGTTCGACAGCACGCTGATGGCGATGCC
>DBKH01000049.1:26583-37524 GCA_002297815.1 Bacteroidales bacterium UBA755
ATAATCAATTAATGAATATATAAGCGATATGAAGAGAATAAAAGTTGACAAGGACTCACATGGAACCATCGGAATCAACTGGACGGTAACAGCTGCCCTGATAGCTTGCACTCTGATATTCATACACAATCCATTCATTGTGGTTCCAATCATTCTCATACTACTGGCCTTTGCTTTCTTTGTGTTTTGGTTCCATCGTGTACCAGACAGAGAGCTTCCGGAAGGAGATTCCAAAATGATCACGTCTGTCGCTGACGGCAAGGTTGTGATAGTTGACCGGGTCTATGAAAAGGAATATTTCAAGGACGACCGCATCCAAGTGTCAGTGTATATGGATTTCTTCGATGTCCACACCAATTTCTGGCCGATGGACGGTGAGATTTCCTACTATAAATACCATCCCGGAAAGTACCTGCTAGCCTTTCTTCCGAAAGCCTCCGAGAAAAACGAGCACTCTTCCACGGTCATCCGCAACGATCACGGTGAAATTCTGTTCAGACAGATTGCCGGAACTTTCGCCCGAAGGATTGTCTGCTACTCCAAAGAGGGAGATAAGGTCGAAAGGGGAAAGCAGTGTGGAATCATCAAGTTTGGCTCTCGGATAGACATATTCCTACCCCTTGACGCTGAAATCAAGGTTAAGGAAGGTGATTTCACCAGAGCCTGTGAGACGGTTATCGCTGAACTTAAATAACTTGTGACTGATCTGCCTCAATTAGTTCGACAAGACGATCTACGGCTTCCGTGTCCTGAATATGCTTCAGCACGGGAGCCTTTCCTTTATAGATGGTGACTTTGTGATTACCTTCTCCTACATAGCCCCAATCAGCGTCCGCCATCTCTCCGGGACCGTTCACTATGCAGCCCATCACTGCAATGACAGTGTTCTTAAGGTGAGAGGTCCGAGCTTTTACTTCTTCGAACGCTTTCTGGAGATCGTACATTGTACGCCCGCATCCGGGGCATGCGATATATTCTGGTTTGTAGAAGCGACGTCTCGTAGCCTGCAAAAGTTCGTTTACAAGGTAATGCCCAAGACCAGAATCTTGTATGGAAACCTTAGTCCCTAAGTCATCCAAATATGTTCCCGTCAGTTCAAGATCATCTAACGATTTATCCAACAACCTCTTGCCAAAATCACATGACACATCCATTAGAAGGGCATCTCTCGATGGGGAGTCATAGACAGCCTTGGCTTTCTTTCCATTGACGGTAACAGACGTCATAGAGGAGACGATCCTATGGTCATATCTTGTGGCAAGGTACTGTGCCACTGGAATCTCAGCCTCAGGGGCTTCGGTCAACGACACTCTTATCGTGTCTCCAATTCCTTCTGAAAGAAGAGTTGAAATTCCTACACAGGATTTGATTCTGCCACTGTCCCCGTTTCCAGCTTCAGTCACGCCAACATGAAGGGGATACAAAATACCATTCTCCTTCATCGCGGACATCAGATGTCGGTAAGCTTCGACCATTACAATAGTGTTGCTCGATTTAAGAGACACCACAACATCATGGAAATCAGCATCTTCACACATAGTAAGCCATTCTAGGGCAGCCTTTGACATCGCTTCTGGTGTGTTGCCGTACAGATTGGTAATGTAGTCTCCAAGAGAGCCATGATTGACACCGATTCTTATAGCTGTACCATTAGCTCGGCAAACTTCTATCAATTGTTTAAACTGCCTACATGCTTCTTCATGATCTTTGTGAAAGTTTCCGGGATTGATTCTCACCTTTTCCACAAAAGGAGCAACCATGATTGCGGTTTGTGAAGAAAAATGGATGTCAGCGACAATAGGAGTCATGATTCCACGCTCTCGCAGACGAGTTTTGATAGACTTGACATGTTCCACGTCAGCTGGACCAGGAACTGTTATTCTGATGATCTGAGCCCCCGCTTCACTGAGCCTGACGCATTGAGACAATGTCGCTTCCACATCGTAAGTGTGGGTATTACACATTGTTTGGACAACAATTGGATTTCCTCCTCCGATAAGGACATCACCAACTCTTACTGTCAATTTTTTCATTTCGTCTCTGGATTATAAACTTGTCTGTAAGCCTCGCGTTTGAGCTGGGCTTTGCTGCGCCCGGTACGTTTAGTAAGTTGAAAATAGACTCCAGCAGTCACCATGACATCAAATGGATACGCGAATCTGAAATAGTCCTTGCTATAATAATCTGGATCATAGATAGTTCCCCAAGAATAGCGTACATTAGCGTTGATGTGAAATTCCAACGGGTCGAACACAATACCGAAGCCTAGTCCGCCACAGATGCCATAATCGAAACGACGGTCAGTGTCCTTAAAAGAGTTCATAAGCTCTTCGCTGACGCGCTCACCGGTTCTTTGAATATTCAACCTGTAACCAGCATAGATTCCAAGATCTGCCATGATCTTATAGTGAAGTCCATCCATGTGAAGATGAGCCATAAACGGAACTTCAACAATATCCATCAGAGCTTGAGTGGCGCCCTCAATCCTTGGAGTCACTTTTGTCTCTTTATTCTCCTTAAACTTGTAACCTTCATGACTATAGCGGAGACCTACCTTGAAACCGAAGTAAGGCAGATATGAAAACATCTTTCCATAACGCGTGTAATACACTCCGAAAGTACCTGGGGTATAGAGTGTTGACTGGGTGTAAGTAGGATTGAACATCATCCTGTTGAAGGAGACACCATACTCAACCCCAATCAAAGAATAGTCGTTAACCTCGAACACCCTATTGATCTGAACAGTGTCAAGATAGATGTCTGAATATGTGTCTGGAATGGTCAAGCTATCCACCGGAGCAGTTGACAGCAGAGTCGAGTCCTTTGGAGTTTGGGCCATCATAACATGAAAACCGCTCAGAAGGACAATTACCGAAAGTAATAATCTTATGGACCTCATTTCGATGTGATCTAGTTATTGAAGAACGATGCAAGGTCCAAATCTTGACTAACCTCGCTTCGTTCAGGGATTTCAAACAATTCGCTTTCCTTTGTCATCAAGTATTTCACCTTTTCAGGCTGTCTATGGGCAAGAAGATTTCCAGAATCCACGATTCCGTTACGATTCAAATCCTCAGTAATCCTTATTGCATACTTTCCTTGCTTAAGATAAGGGAAATCCAAGACAGCATCAGCCTCAATGATGTACGAACGCAGAACATTGGATTTCCTTTCATCAAGGAGATCAACGATGTACTTGTTCCCATTCACACCTGTGGTGTTTAACGTGAAATGGCTGAGATTGTCATCGGTTGGGAGTGTAACTTTGACCTCGGTACTGTCATTCCAAAATCCATTAATGTCTTTAAAAGATCTTTGAGGTACTTTAAAGACATATTCATACCCTTTTTGGATTTTTGACTTAGGGGTAATGATGTACCGTCTAAGATTCAAGGAATCACGATTGATGGTGAATTTCTCAGGGCTTTCCTTTTGCTTAGGATTGATTGACTTGAAAATCAGTGTGTCGAAAGCACCAAGAATAGGAGGATTGTCAAATTCAAGGGATATTCCACACTGCTCGAAAGTCTCCGGTGTCACCTTAAGCGAAAGGCCACAAATAGTGTCAGTATGCTCGGTTCTCTTTCTTGCCGAACGTGATTTAGGCTTGTTTTCATCCACTAGGCTGACTTTTTCTGTCTGAGGTTTAAGAACGCCCAATGTGTCTGTTTTCCAATATTTTACCCACAGATGTAATGAGTCTGGCATTGCTTTCTGGACGTTCAGCCAAAGGAGAAGACTATCTTTCTCCACGTTAAACTCAGTGATGACCTTGGAAGCCGGAAATCCCTGAAACCAAAGCGAGTCTATTCTTGTGTCTGGAGCCATGAAAGAAACGTAGGCTGAACGGTCTCCCGTTCTCTTGTAATTCATGAGCATCTGCTTGGATGGCTTCTCCTTAAACACGTTTAGTTTTAGTTCTACCTTTCTTGAATTGCAGGCCAAGGTGTCTTTCATGTCGAACTTCTTCAATTCAGGGACGCTGTCATTCACCACGTTAACAGGCCTGAACAGAGTGTCAAGGAATGCTATTCTGTCCTCATCCGGGTCGTAAAGATTGTTGCCGTTTCCGTCAACAACAGCATAGACGCGAAAAACTGTGTCTTGAATATTCCTAAGTGAGAAATAGCCCCAGTCATCAGTCTTGACAGCGGCAACAGGCCTGTCAAGAAACACCGCTGAATCCCTTTGGTCTTTATAAAGCATCACAGTGGCGCCTTTGATTGGTTTAAGGGTATTGCAATCCAAAACGGTTCCAGTCACGTACATGGAGTCCACTTTCTCCCCCGTGGAGAAGACCGTGGTAAATCCAGGAAACATGTTCCCCTCATTATTATCAGCGATTGCACCTGTCAGGTCCAAAGTGTAAGTTGTGTTTGGAAGAAGATCCTCCTCAAAATAGACTACCAGACTCTTCCCCTTCATTTTGTATTTCGGTCTCTTCTTCTGAGGAGGGGAGAGGAATATTGATTTGGGATCCTTAACGGTCACATATTCATCGAATGTGAATATAACTTTGGTACCATGAACAGGGACTGAGACTGCCCCGACTGGTGGTACGACTCTCCTAATTACAGGAGGTATCGTGTCCTTGAGACCACCTGTAGGAGCTTCTGTCGTGTTTGCGCACGAAGGCTGAAAGAGAGCAGCTGCCAAAAGTAGTGCAGCGGGGAGCAAAGGGAATATTATTGAAAGTGATTTTTTCATTGCGGATCGGGTATATTCAAAAATTAGGCTTAAATTTCAGTTCTGACAACACTTTTGATTCCGTCAATTGAGCCAAGCTTGCGCATCATCCTGTCCAATGCAGCTTTGTCGTGGACATAGAGATCAATGTAGCCAGAGAATATGCCTTCGTCAGAACTTAGGCAAACTTTACGCATATTCACGCCCATGACCAAAGAAATGTATCGCGAAATCTCATTCAGAAGTCCAACCCTATCCACACCTTTAATTGAAAGACGGGCCAGAAAAGATTGGCTGTCATCATCATCCCATTGAGGTACAACAACCCAGTCACCATGCTTGGAAGCAATACTGTCGGCCACTGGACAAGATTTCTTATGAACCGTCACGGTGCCATCCGGAGCTTTGATTCCTATGACAGCATCTCCGGGAATAGGTCTGCAACACGATGCGATGACATATTCATTCTTTTCCTTTTTCGCGGCTTCCTTTTTCTTTCCGAACCACGGGAATGACCATGAATGGCTCTTGTCGGCCTTCCCAGATGACAGGATGTCTGACAAATCACCTAGTTTTATGATTCCCATGCCTATCCGGAAAAACATTTCTTCCGAGTTACCTCCCGGAATGGCAAAATGCTCTAGAAGTATTTCGATGGAGTCGTTGTTCATCCTATAGCCCAAGGATTCCAACTGGTCTGAAAGCGTCTTTTTTCCGAGTTCGACAATCTCTTTCTTGTGCCCTTTAAAGTAATCTATGACTACATTACGAGCATGTCTAGTCTGGAGAAATTGCAACCATTCACGTTTCGGCTGCTCAACTTCCGCAGTGATGATTTCAACTTGATCTCCACTCCTTAGCACATGAGAAAGAGGCACTAGTTTCATGTTGACTTTGGCAGCGATTGCCTTGTTGCCAATCTCGGTGTGAATGCAGTAGGCAAAATCCAACACTGTAGCACCTTTAAGGATAGACTTTTGGTCTCCTTTAGGAGTGAACACTGTTATCTCGCTGCTTGTCAAATCATTATGAATAATATCCAATAATTCAAGAGCATTGACATCTGGATTGACAAGAATCTCTTTGACTTTCGCAAGCCATTTGTCCATCTCGCTGTCATTCTCGCTGATGTAGCCTTCCTGTTTGTAAGTCCAGTGTGCCGCAATTCCTTTTTCAGCAATGTCATCCATTCTCTTGGAACGAATCTGAACCTCAATCCAAATGCCCGTGTCGCTCATCAAGGTACAATGAAGTGCCTCATAACCATTGCTTTTCGGATGTTTTACCCAATCTCTCACACGATCTGGTTTGTAGCGGTAAATTCCGGTGATGATTGAGAATATGTGGTAACACTGGTCACGCTCGCTTTCTTTTGAATCTGCCGGAGGGGTAAACACAATCCTGAGAGCATACAAGTCATAGACCTGATCAAAGGTGATGTTCTTAGTCTGCATCTTGTGCCAGATGGAATATGGCGTTTTGACCCTCTTGCGAATCTCGAAATTGAAGCCAGCCTTCCTTAAGGCATCATTGATCGGCTTGATAAAGTCGTCAATCTGTTTCTCCTTGCCACTCAAGTTAGAGTTGATCAGTCCAGTAATTTCCTTGAAGGCATCCGGCTCTTTGTACTTCAGCCAGATGTTCTCCATCTCGGACTTGATTTCGTAAAGACCAAGCCGATGGGCAAGCGGAATGAATATGAACATCGTTTCACTGAGAATCTTATCCCGCTTGTACTCTGGCATATATTCGATTGTCCGGCAATTGTGAAGACGATCGGCAAGCTTGATTAGAACAACCCTCACATCATCATTGAGAGTCAGCAGAATCCTTTTGAAATTCTCTGCTTGGAGGCTTTTAGTGTCCGAATTGTTCAGCTTTTTGCTGCGGTCTTCGTTGTCAAGCACGTTTTTGATCTTGGTCAGACCATCCACAAGGCTGGCTATCTTGTCACCGAAAAGTTTGCGGATGTCATCAACTGTGTAATCGGTGTCCTCCACAACATCGTGGAGCAGAGCGGCTGCAATCGACTTGTAGCCCAACCCTATGTCACTGACAACAATCTTCGCCACCTCTATAGGGTGGACTATGTAAGGATCGCCAGAGCGGCGCCGAACGTTCTTATGCGCTTCATTAGCAAACTCGAATGCCTTTTGGACAACGTCCAACTCTTGCTGATTGGCACAGCGTTTCTCTGCTGCCGCCTTCAACTGGGCGTAACTCTGTCTAATCTGTTCGTAGTCCTTTTCTGTAAATTGTGAGAAACTCATACTTCAACCAAATCTTTATCTCTTTTCATAATCGCCTCCGACACCCCCGGAAGACTTTCGACAAAACCGCCTTCGTTCACTGTCTGGAACGAATAGGAGAACTGTGCTCCGTAAAGGATAATCTGCCATCCGAACCTCATCCATACCATGAATAGAGGAATGGCAGCTATGGTTCCATAAACCATGTTCAGACGCATCACAAACATCTGTGTTTCTAGGTAAAGGTACTGAAGCATGGAGAATGCAATCCCAGCTATCACAGCAGCTTTCAGTGCATAGCGATACTTCACGTCAACCGCAGGGATGAACTTGTACATCGCAGAGAAGACCAACACTGTGACTAACCAAGCCACAACCCAGCCGAGGAACGACTTGATTGTGTCCGTTGCCCCGATCCAGTTCGGGATGAGATCAAGGACATGTGAGTAAATGATTGTACCGGAATATAGCAACAACACCACAAACGGAGCAAGCACAAGAATGAGCACATCTATTCCTATGCGTTTGAAAAAAGCCCGGTGCAGCTTTCTGACCTTCCAGACATTGTTGAACACTGTCTCAACCCTCATCATCATCCAGATTATGAGCCAAACGAAAGTCAAAGCACTAATAAGTCCGAACAATCCGTTAGTCGCGGAATCGAGGATCTTGTCAGCAGCGTTTAGTATGATGCTCATTATAGTCTGGCTGATGTCCCAAGAAAACAGCAATTCTTTGAGTTTGTCAGCTAGCCCAAAACCGTTAGTAACAGCGAAAGCCACTGCAATGAAAGGCACGAAAGCCATTGTGCAGAAATAACTTAGAGCAACAGCCTGAAACCCTATCTTTTGCTCAGCGAATGTCTGGAAAGCAATTGTCACCACCTTTACATCCTTGACAAGGCGTGCCTTGGCCTTTGACAGATTGCTCTCGTCAAGAATCCAAACATCTTGTCCGAAGAACTTCCTAGCCCAACGAAACCAAAGCCTACATTTGAATATCAGTTTCCGGAATCCATTCATCCTCAAAATCTTTAAAATAATCCCGAAAACAAATCCTGTTCAGAGTCCTGTCCATTGCCCCCAGCTGCAGCCTGAGGAAGCATATTCCTAAAATCTTCCTCGCTGATGATCTTGATGCCAAGCTCTCCGGCTTTTTTCATCTTCTCAGGTCCCGGTTTACTTCCAGCCAGAAGGTAAGAAGTCTTGCTGCTGACGGAAGTACTGTTTTTGCCACCATTGGCCTCTATCAGTCGTTTGACCTCGTCTCTGGAGACACTGAAAGTGCCAGATATCACTATCGTTTTCCCAGCCAACGCATCTGACGCGGCAGCATTGGTCTCCATAGAAAATTGAATACCGGCCGCCTTAAGCTTTTCTATGTCGGCAAGATGCTTGGGATTACGGAAATATTCATAGATGCTGTCTGCTATAACTTCTCCTACATCCGGTACCTCAAGCAGTTGTTCTTTGGAAGCCGCAGCTATTGCATCGATATTCCCGAAATGCCGGGCTATTTCCTTGGCTGTGGTCTCTCCCACATAACGGATTCCAAGAGCGAAAAGTACATGGTCGAAAGACACATTGCGTGAAGCTTTCAAACTATCAAGGAAACGACTCGCTGAACGCTCCTTCCAACCATCAAGCAAAAGCAATTGTCCTTTAGTCAAAGAATAGAAGTCCGCAGAAGTCCTTACTAGTCCAAGATTATACATCTGCTCAATGGTGGCATCACCAGCCAGCACATTCATCGCTTTGCGACTTAGAAAATGTACCAGTTTTCCCTTGATCTGAGTCGGACATCCATCCACATTTGGACAGAACCACTTAGCTTCACCGTCTTCTTTAACCAGTCTAGTTCCACAATCTGGGCAAACTTCAGGGAACACCGGTTTGGGAGCATTTATGGCTCTCTTTGAAAGATCCACATCAATAATTTTCGGAATGATTTCACCTCCTTTAACAACAGTCACAACATCTCCTACACGAATGTCCATCTGAGTGATGAAGTCTTGATTGTTAAGGGTAGCCCTCTTCACAACAGTTCCGGCCAACTGGACTGGGGCAAGATTGGCAACAGGGGTGACTGCACCTGTACGTCCAACTTGATAGTCAATGGAAATCAACTTGGTGTGCGCTTCCTCCGCCTGAAACTTGAACGCCACTGCCCATCGAGGTGACTTTGCAGTGTAACCAAGAGCACTTTGGTAGGCCAACTCGTTGATTTTAATGACAATCCCATCAGTAGCATACGGAAGAAACTTCCTCTCCGTGTCCCAATAATGGATGTACTCCTCAATCTCGTCTATTCCATGGACAATCCGCCGCTTGTCAGAGACCGGTAGCCCCCAAGAAGCCGCAGCATTCAAGGCTTCGTTGTGCGTGGCAAACGAGACACTCTGACTAGGAATATGATAGAGAGTGCACATCAGTCCTCTTCTGCCAACTTCCGATGGGTCAAGGAGTTTGAGCGAGCCGGAAGCAGCATTCCTTGGATTGGCGAATGGAGGATCCTCATTGTCCTCCCGCTCCTTGTTCAGACGGTCAAATGACTCATAAGGCATCAGAACCTCACCCCTAATTTCAAATTCATCCGGCCAACCGGAACCTGTGAGTTTTTCGGGAATATTACTGATCTTCAAAGCATTGGCTGTCACATCATCGCCCACGACTCCGTCACCCCTAGTCAAAGCTCTAAACAAGCGTCCGTTCTTGTAAGTCAAGCAGATGGCTGTACCATCAAACTTCAATTCGCATGAATATGTAAACTTGACGTTGCCCAGATCTTTCTCAGCCCTGCGTACAAAGTCCTCGATTTCACCGATGTTGTAGGTGTTGCCGAGCGAGAGCATAGGATACTTGTGGGGATATTGTGCAAACTCTTTGCGCACAGCAGGTTCAGCGTTCTGTCCTGAAACCTCTGACTCAAGATCACTACCAACTTTTTGGGTAGGGGAGTCTGGAGTCAGAAGGGTAGGATACTCCTTTTCAAGATCCTCCAGCTCGTGCATCAATCTATCATAGTCAAAGTCGCTCATTGTTGGAGCGTTGTCAACATAGTAGCGCCTGCTGTTCTCCCAGAGAATCTTGCGGAGTTCATCAACACGTATTTTAGCCTGCTCGTAATTCATGCCGATTATGTTCTTTCCAAAGAATACAAATTTACGAAAAATGTCGGCTTTTTTCTGAAAATCCCTTAAATTTGCGTCTGATTTTACTTAACGAACATACAAATTTCTAAATCATTCGTATATGAAAGATTCTATCATCATTCTGTGCGGCGGTGGTCCCGCTCCAGGAATGAACACAGTGGTGTTCTCAGTTGCAAAAACTTTCCTTTCGAACGGCTACAGGGTAATCGGTCTCCACGAAGGCTACACTGGACTCTTCCGCAAGGAGGCTCGCACCGAAGACATCGATTTCTTCAAGGCTGATGCCTACTTCAACAGAGGCGGTTCTTACCTTCAGATGAGCCGCTTCAAACCGACTAACGAGGATTTCGAGCAGAACTTCAACCTTGCCTTGTTCCAAGACAACAACGTGAAGCTTCTCGTGACCGTAGGTGGTGACGACACAGCTTCCACAGCCAACAGAATCGCCAAGTTCCTTGAAGCAAAGAACTATCCGATCCACAACATCCACGTCCCTAAGACGATTGATGATGATCTTCCTTTGCCTCATAACGCTCCTACTTTCGGATTCAACTCGGCTAAAGATGAGGGTGCTCACATCGCCCGCACCGTTTATGAAGATGCGCGAACCTCAGGCAACTGGCTTCTGATTTCAGCCATGGGCCGCAGTGCAGGACACCTTGCTCTTGGAATAGGCGAGGCCACACACTGCCCGATGACCATCATTCCTGAGATGTTCAACAAAACGACCATCACAGTTGACAAGATCATCAAGTTGACCCTCTCGGCCATCATCAAGAGAAAGCTTCTTGGCATTCCTTACGGAACCGTAGTTGTAGCGGAAGGCGTGTTCCATGACCTTGAGCCAGAGGACAT
>DBKH01000049.1:37581-49806 GCA_002297815.1 Bacteroidales bacterium UBA755
GAGCTCGGCAAGATCTCCAAGGCTGTCCTCTTCAACGACATCCTTGAGAAGGAGTTCAAGAAGATCGGCATGAAGGTTAAGACACGTCCAGTTGAGATTGGCTACGATGTTCGTTGCCAGGATCCTGTGGCTTACGACCTTTCTTACTGCACAGAGCTCGCTCTCGGAGTTTATGAACTCTTCTCAAAGGGCGAGACTGGTTGCATGGTCTATGTTGACGAGAACGGCAACGCGCAACCTCTTTACCTGAAAGATCTTCAGAACGCTGAGGGTAAGATCCCTCCTCGCCGCGTGGACATCGATGGCGGAATCGCCCGCAACTACTACGGACACATCTGCCACTACATCACTCCTGCTGACTACGAGGCCGCCAAGGCTTACGTTGCCAATCCAGAGGAGTACGACTTCAAGAAGATCCTTAACTGGTAAGACTTGAATATGTGAGGTTCAGTCAATTGATCCTCATCATCGCACAGTCGTCAGATGACACTTCGACCTCGATTCGGGTTTCCGGATCGAGGTTTTTTATGTACAGATAATCGACTGCTTCCTTAGGGAGCAAGATGGAAAGTTTTTCGGTTGGGCGGCACTTCGACAAGCTCAGTGACCGCCGAAGCGACTCTGCGCCTGAAAAATTGCAGACAAAAAGCCAGGTCTGCAAGCCGTCACCACGGAGAAAAGCGAAATGCCTATCAGGGTCAAAGCCTGGCGAATCATAGTTGCAATAGCAAAGGTCGAACGTCTTTCCAGAAGCCACGGCAGGAACTGACACTGCCATATTCAAAAACCTCCGCCACTTTTCAAGAAGCGCTGCTTCATCCGAAGTAAGTCCCTCATTTTTATGAATATACTCAATCAGCCTCTCGATTGACGGAATCTTCCACCAATCGAATATGGTTGTTTTGCCGTCACGGCCACTGAACCCTTCCGCATCCATCCCACGCTCCCCGATCTCCTCACCGAAATAGATCATGTAAGGAGCCGTGTTTAGGAATATTCCTGCACCCAACGCTGCGAAAGTCCTCTGCGCGTCCTTACCAAAGAAATCGGAGGCAAAACGCTGCTCGTCATGGTTCTCAAGGAAGTTCAGCATCCTCGGCTGCAAATCGCCCAGAAACTGCCAGTTCCATGTCAGACTTTTGGCTGTACCATGTCCTTCTACTACAGATCTGACGGAATCATAAAATCCAGACTTATCGTACAAGAAATCAAAGTCCACTTCGCGGATGTATTTGGCATAGAGTTCTTTTTGATAAACTTCTGCTATGAAGATGATTCCGGGAAATTCACTTTTGACCTTTTGAATAAGCCAGTTGAAAAACTGCCAAGGCACCATCTCAACCATGTCGCAGCGGAATCCGTCAACACCTTTACGGCACCAGAAGCGGACAATTTCGTACATTTTGTCCCACGTTTCCGTGTGAAAGTCACAGTAATTCAGCCTTATGGTCTCGTACCAATCGTTAATGGAAGGGGAGGACGAGAATGAATTGCCAGATGCCTTAGCCGGGTTTTCGTAATATGTCTGATTGTCAAAAGGAAGCTTAAGAGACTGGCCGGGATAGTAGTAGAAATCATTCTCAGGTCTCCAATGGACAGAAGGATCGTCCTTCGCTCCCAAGGGTTCTATCTCAGGATGTGCCAAGCCTACTTTGCCATAATCCCTTGACACATGATTGGGAATAAAATCAATTATCACATTTAGTCCTGCATCGTGAGTGCGTTTAAGCAAAGACTCAAACTCACTCATTCTTTCTCGCTGATTGTCTGCAAGATACGGATTTACATCATAGTAATCTGTGATCGCATAAGGGGAACCAGCATTCCCTTTTACTATTTGTCTGTCGGAAGCCTCGCACCCTTCTGACGCGACAGTAGTCGCATGCCGAATGACACCTGTGTACCAGACATGGCTCACACCAAGCGAACTTAAATACGACAACGTCTCGTTGTCAAATTCATTAAATTTACCTTTTCCCCACAATCTAGGAAGAACCTGATAGAAAATCTTTTTACCCATAACTAGAAACCAATCAATGCCTTGCCCTTGTTCCGATCAATAAAGCCAATCAAACCTCCGATCTTAAAGACTTTTACAAACTCACCATCATACTCACACACTTGACTTACTATAGCGTCAAAATCTATCATTCCCGAACCAGCATACTGATCTACAGACAGATAACCTACGCCAAGTGAAGTAATATTTTGAAAGAAATGCGTCCCTTGACTAGGATCAATGCGAAAACCGTCAATGCCATATTCAACAACCATCTTAGCGGAAGATATGTCGGTCCATGACACAGGCACGCCAAGAGTAGGAATGGATGAACCCCATCTTCCTGGCCCGACAAGGAAATATGTCTTGCCTTCTGCACTCATTCGAGAGTTGATCTCTGAGACCTCATCAGCCATAAGCTGTGTCTTCATCTTATCAAATGAGTCTGGAAGTATAATCACTATCCGTGATGATTCAGTAAAATAACCATTACCCAAGGCATTATCGCTGATAATCAATTTATTGGAAACAATCGCCTCCGCATCCTCAATCGTGGATGTTTGAGAACCTATTCCACTGGACACAGGACGGACTTGAAGGAGCTTTAGATCAGCTGCGACGCCTCCCGAAGACTTGACTGGATCAACTGCAAACTCAATCTCGACCTCACTCATCAACTCGTCCCGGCATATTGACATAATCTCCGACAGTGCCTTTGCAAGAGGGAATCTGTCATATTGGAATATCCCGTCGAAGGACACAACCCTCGGCCCACGGATTCCTATCCCCGGCACCATTCTGTCATCCAATGCATTATAGGTCGAAGCAACTAATCCAGGATGATCGTAACTGTTTAATGCATCAGAAACAGGAATCCGCCTCAAATTGACTCCATCGTTCTTCGAAATCTTAAAGGCTGACGGGCTTAAGTCAAGCACAAACATCTCATTCTGAGTGTCTCTCTGCGCTAGTTTCGGGTTGGATAGTTGAAGAATCTTTTTGGGATGGAGAGGGTCCACACGCAATGTCCGCCCTCCATCCACAACTGTCTTTCCCAATCCAAAGGCCACATTAAGGACTCCATCAGAAGCTTTCTCTGCCCCAATAGGATAAGAGTTCAAAGACCTTCCAACTCCTGACATCATAGGATAGAAATCGTGTCCGTGAACAGTTCCGCAGATAGTCTGAACAATCACAGCCATCTTTTCTTCGCCCAAAAGGTTGCCACTAGCTTGGATGTAATTGCGGCTTCCTTTGAAATAAGTTGATGCATAGACACTTTTGATAGCTTTTCCCAACTCCCTTAGCATCCTGTCCTTATTCTCGACAGGTGGGCACATGTAAGTGGCATAGACTCCGGCAAACGGTTGATAATTACTATCTTCCAACTTAGAACTTGATCTGACTGCCAATGGGCAATCAACAGTGGCAAGGAATGCCTTAAGGTTTTGAATCAGCTCTTCCGGAAGGGTTGATGCCACAAATTCCGAGAGAATTTCGTCATCGGACAGTTCAGCATCAATGACGTACTGGAGCCCATTATCGATGATGAACTTGTCGAACCAATCTGTCGTCAGAACAATAGTTCTCGGAATGGAAACAGTTAGGCCTTCGTATTTATCAGTCAATGAATGTTTTTGAATAAGATGGTTGAGAAAGGCCAATCCTCTAGCCTTGCCTCCCAAAGAGCCCTCGCCAACCCGTGAGAACCAGTAATAATCCTCATAGGAATCCTTATGAAATTCTGTGATAATTCCTTGGCCGATACTCCTATGATAACGACGAATATTGTCCAAAAGGAACTCCCGGAACTCATCAGCATTTGTGTGGTGTTCAGCCCTGAAGGTTTCAGCCAAATTGAACAATCCTCTGGCATACAACCATTTGGAGAACATATTCCTAGAAGTGTTGCTCATCAGTACGTCATCTGGAACATCATAGATAATCTTCTCTAATTGGGAAAGACTCGCGGCCCTTCCGCACTCATTGCCTCTAGAGTCCCTGAACACGAAGTCTCCGAAACCGAACTCTTCCTTCATGTAATCCTCAAGTTGGAGGAAAAGCGTGCTCGAATATTTCTTTAGAAAGCCAACTCCCAATTTCATAGCAGTCTCCGCCACGCTACCTTGGGAGGATTGGAGCAATACTGGCATCAAGGGATCATATTCACGAATCCTTTTGACCAGATCAATTCCCGCGTCAAGTTTCTCCGTTTTGGGATCATCCCCTTTATGATAAACCATCCCAACATCAGAGATTACCCCTAGCAGGTTACGTCTGTATTTTTCGAAATATTCTATTGCCTCCTCCAGACATGTGGCAAGGAATATCTTAGGTCTTGATCTCTTACGGTATTTCTTTTGGTCTTCGTTTAGGGATTCGGTCAGAAACTCTCGGCTTTGGGTAAGGATAATCTTGTATAATTCAGGCAGATAGTTCGAGTAGTAACGAATTGAATCCTCGACAAGCAAGATGCCCTTTACCCCCACCTCAAAAACATCATTCTCAGCATTGGCCGCATCCTCTAAAAGCTTGACAATGGCAAGAATCAAATCAGCATTCCCATGCCAGCTGAAAACAAAGTCAACTCCATCGTGAGAAGCCACCAAAACCCTCTGTCTTACGGCCTTGGAATAATGAATAAGAAGAATAAAAGGAATCTTGAGCCCTTCTTGCTTCAACTGTGAAGCGAAAGGGAATATTCCTTTGTCTTGCTCATTGTACATGCAGATGACCATGTCAATCTCCGCATCACTACAAATGAGATCTTTTGCTTCTTGTGAGGAATTAGCCCAAATGAATTTAGGTGGGTTACTCAAGTTAAGATCTCTGTACTCATTTCTCACTTGATTCTCAATGCGTCCGTCCTCTTCAAGGGCAAATGCATCATAGTTGCTACAGATCATCAAAATCTTCCTGATTCTGGATCTCATCAAGGATTCTTCGTTCATTGCGTTCGTTTTGTTGCTAGCGAATTGCAAATTACGAAAAAATCATGGAATATTAACGAGAAAAACGAGTTAACAAGAAAAACTCAACCTCTACGACGGAACTCTGCAATTGTTATGGCTGTTGCAACAGCTGCATTTAATGATTCCGAACCTCTTTCGTTCCGAGGCCAAGAAGGAATGAAAAGCCTGTCAGTCACCAATTTGCCTACTTCCCGTGAAATACCTTTGGATTCATTTCCTATCACGATGACGGAAGGAGCATGCAAGCCAGTTGACAAATCTTTAGTGTAGATGTCTTCTCCATCAAGGAAAGTTCCATAGACATTGCCTTTAGTCGATGCCACAGCCTCACAAAGATCACAGATGTCGCAATAATGGAATTTAACTCTGAATATGGCTCCCATCGTGGACTGAACAACCTTGGGGTTGAACAAGTCCACCGTGTCCTTAGAGGCGAACACTGCATCAATTCCGAACCAATCCGCTGTCCGGATGATCGTACCGAGGTTGCCAGGGTCCCTTATGCCATCAAGAGCGAGAAACAGACCTTTATTCGGAAGCTTATCAATCTGAAATTCCTCTATTTCCAGATCCAACGGTTTTTTAACCAAAGCCAAGACCGGAGAAGGGGAGGATAACTGACTCAATCTCTCCATCACAGTCTTGCCGACCTCTTCTTCACGATAGACCCGGCTTACGGTGAACGAAGATCTCAATGCCTCCTCTACCATCTTTTCCCCTTCAACGACAAAAAGTTCGTTCTCATCCCGGAACTTCTTCTGTTCCAAGGATTTGACGAACTTTATCTCATTGTGAGAAACAGGTAAAGGCATAACCTAGAACCCCAAAATCTTCAGCATAGACTCAGAACTCTGCTCAGGGGCAAAGATTCTTGTGGTAATCTTCCCATCCTTATCCTTGTCGATGAGGATGTGCTTAGGTGAAGGCTGGAGACAATGCTTGACTCCGCCATACCCTGAAATGGCCTCTTGATAAGCTCCCGTGTGGAAAAATCCGATGTAAAGCGGGTCCCTTCTGTTCTTCATCACCGGCAGGAAGATAGCGTTGGAGTGTGCCTCTGAATTGTAGAAGTCTTTGCTGTCGCAGGTAAGCCCACCGATGAACACCCTATGATATTCCTCATTCCATTTGTTGATAGGGAAGAGGATGAACCTCTGATGAAGTCCCCATGTGTCTGGAAGGCTCGTCATGAAAGAGTTGTCTATCATGTACCAGCACTCGCGATCATTCTGCTGCTTGACATCAAGCACTTTGAATATGGTCGCGCCACTCTCACCGACAGTAAAGTTGCCAAACTCAGTGTAGATGTCCGGAACCTGCACCCCGTGGGAGTCGCAGACTGATTTGATCTGATAGACGATCTCTTCGATCATGTATTTATAATCATAATCAACTGCCAAAGAGGTCTTTATAGGAAGACCGCCTCCGATATTCAATGAATCCAGGTCGGGGCAGATCTGCTTAAGGTCGCAGTAGAGGTTTAAGCAACGCGCCAACTCGTTCCAGTAGTAGGAGGTGTCCCTTATGCCAGTGTTGATGAAGAAATGGAGCATCTTCAGCTTGAACTTAGGGTTCTTACTGATTCCATTGCGGTAGAACGGAATGATGTCCGAGTATCTGATGCCGAGACGGGACGTGTAAAAATCGAACGATGGTTCCTCTTCAGAAGCGATTCTGATGCCTAACTGGGTAGGTACCTCAATCAGGTCGTCAAGATCCTCCAGTTCGTTCTTGTTGTCCAGGACCGGAATGATGTTGTGCCAACCCTCGTTGAGCATGTGAGCGATGTTTTCAATGTACTGAGGCCTCTTGAAACCATTGCAGATGATAATCAGATTCTTGTCAACAAGTTTATCTTCCTCCAGTTTACGAATCAGATCAAGGTCGTAGGCTGATGATGTCTCCAGATGGACATCACTCTTGAGCGCCTGCTCAATGACAAACTTGAATTGAGAACTCTTAGTGCAGTAGCAATAATGATGGTCGCCCTCATAGCTAACCTTAGACATCGCGTTGCGGAACATTCTCTTTGCCCTATGGATCTGTGAAGTGATCTTCGGAAGATAGGTGAGTTTCAACGGTGTACCATACTGTTTGATGATTCCCATCATGTCAATATCATTGACAAAAAGATTGCCGTCTTCAACTCTAAATTCGTCCTGTGGAAAATCAAAAGTCTGATCCACAAGATCGATGTACTTGTTCTTCATCCTAAAAAAACTGTAAACCTATAATGTTCGACATAAGTAATGAACCACCGAGAGAGCTTTCCCCGGCTTCAGCGTGCAAATATAGGTACGAAAATTAATATTTTGGCGCAATTTTGAAGAAAAATCAGAAAGGGTTGCTATTTTTGTAGAATATGATGGTAAAATCCTTGTTTTTCCGTTTGGTTCCGGCCTTTTTGACCGTACTGTTCCTTGGGCTCTCGTGCAGCACGACACGGGTTCTAGAGAGCGGTCAGTACCGCCTTGCCGCCAACAAGGTGAATGTAAAAGGTGACGACAGGTTCAATGCCAAAGAAATCGAATCCTACATCAAGCAAAAACCAAATTCCTACATCATTTTCGGATGGAATCCGTTCCTGATTCTTTACAACTGGTCCGGTAAGGATGCGGATAAAGCCGTAAACAAATTAATAAGAAAGTTGGGAACCTCTCCTGTGGTCTATCAACCGTCCCAAGTAGAGTCTTCTATCGAGAACATCAAAAGGCACTTGGAGTACATGGGGTACTATGGCTCCGAAGTGACAAGTGATGTTCAGGTTAAGGGGAAAAAGGTTGACGTAACATATTCAGTGACATTGGGAAAGCGTTTCAGAATAGGCGAGATGGCATATTCATTGCCAGAAGGGGAGTTTAATGAGGATTTCCTTTCAGATACTTCCGACATTTCAATCAAATCTGGCGATTTTCTCTCCGAGGACGCTTTAGAAAAAGAGAGCGAGCGAGCGGCAGCCATGTTCCGAAGAAAAGGCTATTTCGGTTTCACAAAGAACTACTTCTCATTCGAAGCTGACACCCTTAATTCTTCTGACACTGCAAATCTGCTGATGATGGTAAAGGAATATACCAGGAACCAGACTCCTGAATATGCCCATCCTCACCGGAAGTATTCTTTCGGGAATGTGTCAATTTCTTACGACAACGACTTGAAATTCAACGAGAGAGTCTTGAAGAATATGTGCACCATACGTCCAGGAGACTTGTACGATGAAAGGGAAGTCAACACTACTTACTCAAGGTTCTCTGCCCTAAAGCTTTTCAGTGGAGTTAATGTAGCATTGAATCCGCGTGACTCAGGAATCGTTGATTGCGACATTAACCTCACTAAATCTAGACTTCAAGGCTTCAAAGTCAATCTGGAAGGGTCAACAAACTCTACTGGGTTGATCGGAATCTCTCCTCAAGTCAGTTACTACCACAAGAACATATTCCACGGTGGTCAGTGGCTTAATCTTGGATTCTTGGGTAATTTCCAGTTTAAGTACGACGACAAGAACGTAAAATCCAATGAATTCGGAGTGTCAGCAGGACTGAGTTTCCCGGAATTTCTAGGACTTCCTAATTCCATGTTCCACGGCCCGTCCGTACCTCGGACAGAAATTAACGCATCGTACAACTACCAAAGTAGGCCTGAGTACACCAGAAACATGATTTCAACGTCTTTTGGTTACTCTGGTTCCCTTCGCAACGGCAAGTTTTTCTATCAGTTCTATCCAATTCAAACAAAGATAGTAAGGCTAACTGATCTCGACCCGAACTTCTACAAGACCTTGACTGGCAACCCATTTCTTCGTGATGCCTACCAGAACCACTTCGATGTCGGCTCCGGTCTTGTAGCTTACTACACCACAAGCACGGCATTGGTTCCTAAAGAGACTTACGAATATGTACGTCTCCAACTGGATGCCTCTGGAAACATACTAAGTCTTTTCAATGACTTAATGAAGTTCGATGAATATGGCTCCAGACTCATCTGGAACACCCCATATTCCCAATACATCAGGTCAGAAGTCACTCTGGGGAAAACATTTATCTTGGGTAACAACGGAGGCCATGCCATCGCCATGCGACTGCTAGGAGGATTGGGCTACGCCTACGGCAATTCCTCGACACTTCCTTTCGAAAAACAATTTTATAGTGGAGGAGCGAATAGTATGCGTGGCTGGCAGGCTCGTGCACTGGGCCCTGGCCGTGCGAAAACTGACTCAACTTTTGTGATTCCAAGTCAGACCGGTGACGTGAAACTGGAAGCTAATCTTGAGTACCGATTCCCGATGTTCTGGAAACTGTGCGGTGCTGTCTTTACGGATGTCGGTAACATCTGGACTCTGAAAGAAACTGACGGTGATGATGGTTCGCATACCCACTTTGTTCTAAAGGACCTTGCCAAAAGCCTGGCCGCCAACTGGGGTCTTGGCCTTCGTGTAGATCTTAACTTCCTGATTCTACGTCTTGACATGGGTATGAAAGTCTATGACCCATCCTTGGACACTGACCGTTGGCGAGCCCCGTCCAAATGGCTCAAAAAAGACGGCTACTCCGTCCATTTCGGTGTCGGATACCCATTCTAAACCGTCCGTCCAAACGTAAATTGATTATCTTTGCAGACTGCTTGAATTAATGATAAGTTCACCATCACAAATAAAATGGAAATGAATAATAGCCTGTTCGGAAAGCGCAACGGAGCCATCGACATGCTGCGCGGAATGACAATGTTTCTCATGGTAACAGTCAATGAATTTTGGACAGTTCACAAAGTGCCTCACTGGCTGTGTCACACTGACACGTTTGAAGATGGTATGGGGTTGTCCGACATAGTGTTCCCTATGTTTTTATTCGCCATGGGCATGTCGATTCCTTATGCTTTGGAACGACGTTTCTCAAAAGGCTTTTCAGGAGAGTCAACCCTCGGTCACATCCTCTCACGCACATTAGCATTGATAGTCATGGGAGTGTTCACAGTGAATGCCGGAGGCAACTTCGCCCCGGTTCTAGGCTACGGCAAGGTTGCCTTCTGGATGCTGATGATAACAGGCTTCTTTTTAGTCTGGAATAAGTATCCTGAAGGATTCAAGTACAAGAAAGTTCTCCGTTGGAGCGGTGTTATTTTGCTGTTGTTCCTGGCTGTAACTTTCAGAAGCGGTGATGGAGGGTATCTGCACGCTAGCTGGTGGGGAATCTTGGGACTCATCGGGTGGGCATATTTATTCTGTGCGATTGCCTATCTGCTCTGCCGCAAGAAAATTTGGATCATTCCGCTGCTATGGGCAGGACTTGTGGTGCTGAATATGCTGACTACGGGATTGCGTGATGGTTCACAGCTTATTGAAGGCGACAACATCATTGCCAATTTTGCGGATGCCCTGCATTTAAGCAATGGATCTAGCGCATTGATGGCTATGGGAGGCATGCTGCTCTCACTCTGTGATCTGCGTGTGCGCGAAAGTTCCGAAGGACGTCAGATCCTAATGGGCTGTAGCGCTGCCATCGCACTTTTCCTATCTGGACTTCTTGCCCACCAATGGTGGATCACATCGAAAAACATCGGCACCCTTCCATGGTGCCTCTACACCTCAGCACTGTCAGTGGCATTCTACACTCTGCTAAGGGTGCTAGAAAAGCATGGACTGACGCATTGGTTCGCACCGTTCCGCCCTGCCGGAACTGCAACGCTATCTGTCTATATGATGCCTTATATCGGTCTGGCTCTGTGGGTTATCTTCTCACCGACTGTTCCGCAGTGGCTGAGCGGAGGAATCGGTGTACTGAAGTGCGCCATCTATTCGCTCGCATGCATTTGGCTCGCTGAACTCCTCGGCAAGATAAACATCCGGCTGAAGATATAACAGGGTTATCTGAGTTTCAGTGCACAGACGTTCTCGACGTGCTGGGTGTGAGGGAACATATCAACCGGCTGGACAGCGGTGATCTCGTACTTCTCAGCGAAAAGGGCCAGATCACGAGCCTGTGAAGCCGGATTGCAGCTGACATAGACCATACGGGCAGGGGAGGCCTCAAGAATGACCTTCGCGACATCCGGATGAATACCGGCACGAGGAGGATCCAGAATGATAACGTCAGGCTGACCGTGCTTCTTGATGAAATCTCGGCTCAAGACATCCTTCATGTCCCCAGCGAAGAACTCGCAATTCGTGATTCCGTTTCCGGCAGCATTCACCTTGGCGTCCTCGATAGCTTCAGGGACATATTCAATGCCAATCACTTTAGCCACCTTACTGGAAACGAACTGAGCGATAGTACCTGTGCCGGTGTAGAGGTCATAGACAATCTCATTGCCGGTCAACTCAGCGAAATCTCTAGCGACTGAGTAAAGCTTGTACGCCTGTTCGGAATTAGTCTGGTAGAACGACTTCGGACCAATTCGGAAAGTCAGCCCCTCCATGGTCTCACGAATGGTCGGCTCTCCTTTGTAGAGAATACACTCCTGATCGCCAATTGAATCATTCAATTTATTGTTAATGATGTAGTATAGCGAAGTGATCTGAGGGAACGCTTCAGCAATAGCATCGAGCATTTTCTCCCTATCCTCACGGTTCTCGTAGAAGAAACACATGATCACCATCAGATCACCTGTGTCGGTGGTACGAATGAACATATTCCTGACATAACCAACGTTCTGACGAATGTCGAAGAAGTCCAGACCATTATCGACAGCATATTTCTTTATGAAAAGCCGAATGTCGTTGGATGGATCTTTCTGGAGGTAACAGTGCTTGATGTCAAGAACCTTGTCGAAGAACTTGCCCACGTGGAATCCAAGCCCCATGCGGTCGTTCTCCGGTACGTTTTCGATGTCCTCGTCCTTCAGCAGCCATCTCTTTGACGAGAATGTGAACTCCAACTTGTTGCGATAGTACTGAATCTTGTCGGACGGGATTGTCGGACGGATCTCCGGCACGTTCAGATGGCCGATACGCACCAACTGGTCGTAAACCTGCTGTCGCTTTGCCTCAAGCTGCATCGGATAGGGGAGAGGCTGCCATTTGCACCCTCCGCAGACTCCGAAATGCTCGCAGAATGGCTCAAGACGGTCTTTTGAAGGGGTAACGATCCTCTCTATGAATCCCTCATAGTAATTCTTGCTCTTTTTTGTGACTCGGATGTCAACAACATCGCCAGGAACAGCGAACGGCACGAAGACCACAACTCCATTCCAATGTGTAAGTGCCTTGCCCTCAGCGGCACAAGCCTCGATAGTAATGTTCTCCAACAGGAGATCGACTCTTTT
>DBKH01000049.1:49862-66482 GCA_002297815.1 Bacteroidales bacterium UBA755
GACTGGGAGATGTTGATCATGAAATCGCCCATAGCCTCAAGCTCCGCTAACATGTCAAGGTAATAATTGATTGACAGGAACTTGTCCGCACCTTTCTCAATCTGAAGGATTCCCTCGTCTCGGAGAGTATCTCTTGTCTCGTTGATGTTGTCCTCTGCGTTATAGGCATTTGTAATGTCCTTTAGCTCACCATCCACGGCCAGCTTCATGTTTGAGACCATCACAGCGAAAGCCTGATTAACCTTACCAATCAGCAAGTTAAGTTTACTGATAGTCTCATCGTCAAAATCAAGCTTATGGACATGCAGTCGGTTAAGCAGACGGCTGATGTTCTCGCAACTGTCTCCTAAACTTTCCAATTCACTGATTACTCGATAGATAACCTTAACCTCACGTGCTTCGTGATCGTTCATAGACTCCGAGGTAAGGCTATTCAGGAAAGCTGCGATCTCATATTCAAACCTATCAGTCACTTCCTCGCACTTCACAAGTTTCTGACGGTACTCCTCAAATTTGTCGGGATCTTTCTCATTCAGAGCAAGTTTTACATATTGGAAACCGTCTTGAGCTGTTGAGGCGAAATTCACAGCCTCCTTGTATGCCTGCTCAATCGAGATTGAAGGAGTTCCGAAAAGCCGACCTTTCCCAATGAATTTCAGATGGAAATCTCCCTTTTCTGGATCCGGCTCTTTAATCCACATAGTCAGCAGATTAGCAAAAGGCTTACGGAACCAAACCAGAACCAATGTCGAAATCGCATTGAACAAAGTATGGACACAGGCAATGCCAAAAACAGCAGTCATCTGTGAATCAAGCCCGAACAAAGACACAAGTCCAAGATTAATCTTAATGAAGATGTTAAAGAAGATCAACACAAAAACAGCCCCGGCCACATTAAAGACAGTGTGGGCGAGTGCTGCTCTACGAGCCTGAACCCCAGCACCACTTGCAGCGATATTGGCCCCAATTGTGGTACCGATGTTCTCTCCAAGAACCATCGCAGCGGCCATCGGGAAAGGCAACCAGCCGAGATAGGCTAGAACCATAGTCAAAACTACAGTTACGCTGGATGACTGTAGGAGAAAAGTGATGACAACTCCTAAAAGCATGAATATCAGCACGGATCCAACTCCATGAGAAGCTAGCCCAGAGATGTAGGCCGCAACTTGTGGAACAGTGTCAATCGCTGGTATCGAGGACTTTATGTAGATCAATCCAACGAATACCAGTGACAGTCCCAAAACGGCCTGGCCGATGTTTTTGACTAGTGATTTCTTCAGAAGCGTCATGACAAAACCGGCACCGAGCAGCACAAAAGCCAGAACCGTCACATCAAGCCAGAACCCTGTAGCCGCTATAATCCAAGCAGTTATGGTAGTACCGATGTTGGCTCCCATAATCACGCAGATGCCTTGCTTTAGCGATAGGGTAGCAACACTCACAAGACTGGCCACCAAGATTGTCGTGGCGCTTGAAGACTGAACAACGGCTGTGATTCCAGCACCTGCAAGAATCTGCTTAAACGGAGTCCCTGATGTCATCCATTTCTCAAAACGCCTAAGCCTGTCTCCGCAAGCTTTCTGAATGCCAAAACTAAGCATCTCAAGCCCGAAGACAAAGAGCGCCAGCGCACCAAGAAGAGTCAGTATTTGTAGAATCATATCAAAGGGTAGTGTTTATCAAACAATCAACTTAACATAATCTAGATTGTATAACAATAGCAGGCGAGTGCGTTATACAAGCGAAGCTATTGATTCTGAGTCGAATTTATCTGGTGTGAATCCTTGCTTGAACGTTACTCCTTCGCCGAGAATCTCAAATCCGGCAGCCGTTGCCATCTCGTTGAGCAATCGGACGCTGGCGGCAGCCCATGTGAACGACCCGAACGCGAAGAATCTTCTGTTCTTGACAAGCCGGTCGCAGATCGCTTCCATCAATTGACGTACAGGCGGCAATATTCCATTATTATAGGTCGGAGAACCAAGAATCACCGTGTCATACTTGAAGACGTCGCGAAGTGCGAATGAGTAACTTTCATCATTTAGATTGTGAAGCGTGAACGGAATCCCACGCTTTTCCAAGGACGAAGCCAAAGCAAGCGCGGCTTTCTCGGTGTTACCGTACATAGAGCCGTAAGCCAGACAAACTCCATGTTCCATAGGCTCATAACGGCTGAGCTTGTCGTACAACGAGATGACCTCTGGAATATGCTTCTCCCAAACTGGGCCGTGCGTGCTGCAAATCCGGCATAGCTCCAAACCGGCAAGTTTCTTCAGAGCGGCCTGGACCGGTGCGGCATATTTTCCGACAATGTTCGAGTAATACCTTATCATCTCGTCTTTATATTCATCGAATATGCCTGATTCCGAATCTATTACGCATTCGGGTAAAGCTTTGAATGTGCCGAACGCGTCTCCGGAGAACAAGGTTTTCTCCTCAGGGCACCAAGTCACCATTGTCTCCGGCCAATGAACCATCGGAACCATGAAGAACTGGAGGCTTGTACTTCCCAACGAGAGAGTCTCGCCTTCCTTTATCACCTTGATGTTGTCGGTCAGACCTTGGTAGCCTTCGATCATTGGTACCGCCTTGGCGTTTGTGACTATCGTGCAATCAGGATATTCCTTTCTTATCACGCTTTGGAGAGCGCTGTGGTCAGGCTCCATGTGATTGACAACGAGATAGTCAATCGTCCTGTCCCCTATCTCGGCCTTGATGTTGGCGAGGAACTCGTCCTTAAAAGCCACGGCGGCCGTGTCGATCAAGGCAATTTTCTCATCCACAACCAAATAGGAATTATAGCTGACACCAAAAGGAAGCGGCCACTGCCGCTCGAAGAGTTTGGTCTGCAGGTCATTCACGCCCACAAAACGGATTCTTTCAGATAGTCTCATCGTGTTCAAATAAGTTCTGTTCTGACGTCGGCAACCTGGCCGACAAGAACTTACAAATTTACGAAACTTATTCCGCTTTTTCTTAAATTTGCGTTCGGTTAGGCTTAAAAATAGCGACAAAGCCTCGCTAACACAAATGTTACCATAATAAACATTATTGTTTTTAATATTAATTGAAAGGTATTTAGCTAAATATGTCTGATACTTACCAAAGAACTGGGCAAAGTGCGATGCTCCCCCCACTTCCGGAGAGAATGCGACCTAAAAAGTTGTCTGAATATGTCGGCCAAAGGCATTTGGTAGGCGAAGGATGCATCCTGAGGAAGATGATTGAGAACGGGAATCTTTCCTCGTTCATCCTTTGGGGGCCTCCAGGAGTCGGGAAAACCACATTGGCAGGGATAATCGCACAGACTTTGGCGCGAGACTTCTACACCCTGTCTGCGGTCAGTGCCGGAGTGAAGGATGTCCGGGATGTGATTGAGAAGGCCAAGAGCGCGTCCGTGTTCTCCAACGGTGCCGCCCCGATTCTGTTCATCGATGAGATTCACCGCTTCAACAAGGCCCAGCAGGACGCCCTGCTCGGAGCCGTTGAGAACGGCACGATAGTCTTGATCGGTGCCACAACCGAGAATCCTTCGTTCGAGGTGATCACACCGCTCTTGTCAAGATGTCAAGTCTTCGTCCTTAAATCACTGGAAGCCAAAGACCTCCAGACTTTGCTTGACAGGGCTCTGAAAGAAGATGTTCTTCTGAAGGAGAAGGACATCGAGGTGAAGGAAAACGAGGCTTTGTTCCGTTACAGCGGAGGTGACGGCAGAAAACTGCTTAACGTGCTCGAAATCGTTGTCGATTCTTTCTCCGGGAAAGAATCCCACATCGTCATTGACAACGAGACCGTCACGGCTTGCATTCAGGAGAATCTTGCGATTTACGACAAGGATGGAGAGATGCACTACGACATCATCTCGGCCTTCATCAAATCCATCCGAGGGTCCGACCCTAACGCAGCAGTCTATTATCTGGCCAGAATGCTTGACGGAGGCGAGGATCCTTTGTTCATAGCGCGGAGGCTCTGCATCTCGGCTGCCGAGGATGTCGGACTTGCCAATCCGAACGCCTTGCTGCTGGCGAACTCATGCTTCCAGATTGTCCACCAGATTGGCATGCCAGAGGCAAGAATCCCGCTTTCCGAGGCGACAATCTATCTTGCAAGTTCTCCTAAAAGTAACGCAGCATATCTTGCGATAAACAAGGCTATTGAAACTGTGCATTCAGACAACCGAGCACCCGTTCCTCTGTACCTGAGAAACGCTCCCACAAAACTGATGGAAGAACTGGGTTACGCTGACGGGTACAAATATGCCCACGACTATCCCGGACATTTCACCGATCTGGAGTTCCTGCCATCTGGAATGGAAGGAACAGTATTCTATGAACCAGCGCCAAACCCGCAAGAGGACAGGTTGAAAGCCTACCTTGAGGCATGCTGGCCCAAGTACTACTCAAAAAAGTAATATAGTTTACTAATTTTTCATTAAATTTGTGACTCAAAATATAGCAAATAATGATAACAGAGATCCTTATCCTGATTGCCGGGCTTGCATTGGTCGTTCTTGGGGCCGATTGGCTTGTTGACGGATCATCCACAATCGCCAGGAAGGCTGGACTTAGTGAGTTCGTGATCGGACTGACCATTGTCGGGATAGGCACATCTTCTCCCGAACTGGTTGTGAGCCTTACCGGTGCATTGAAAGGCAATGCAGACATCGCTGTAGGCAACATAGTAGGCTCGAACATATTCAATGCCCTCTTCATACTTGGATTCACAGCTCTGATCAGGCCGATAGCCATGACACGGAACAATGTCAAGGCGGATATTCCCCTAAATATATTGGTAACAGTGCTTCTGATAGCCTTCGGGATGCACCACACATTGTTCGGAATAGGAGAACAGGACACATTGTCAAAAGCTGAAGGATTTGTATTTCTGGCACTTTTCGCTGCATATATGTATTGGTCCTTCAAGTCCGGAAAGATTGACGGTGAAGATCAGCCTTCAGAACAGGATAACAGGAAAACCTGGGTTGCGGCATTAATGATAGTCGGAGGCCTTGCAGCGCTGATTTTCGGTGGCGACAAATTTGTGGACAGCGCCACACAGATTGCCAAGATGCTTGGCATCAGCGACAAATTCATAGCTGTCACGATTCTTGCCGGTGGCACGTCATTGCCCGAATTGGTCACATGCGTTGTGGCTGCGGCAAAGAAAAAAGGACAGTTGGCACTCGGAAACATCCTTGGCTCCAACATCAGCAACATTCTGATGATCCTTGGCATTTCCGCCGTCGCCTACAGACCGCTGCCAGGGGCTCCTTCAGGCCTTTCATTCAGTGGCATGTCATACATGGACCTCGGCATTCTGCTCCTTGGCGCCATCTTAATTTGGATCAGCGCCTTCACCGGAAAGGGCCGAAAACTGGACAGGGTCGAAGGTTTCGCTTTCCTCGCATTCTACGCATATTACGTCTTCTGGCTGCTTAAAAACATGTAAATGAATATATTAAAAGAACAATCAATATGAAATTCAAACCAACAAACTATCAGTTGATGAATGTCGGCACCGGAAGAATATTTCAGGATGCCGGTTGGTCATTGGCTGATCCCGAGGCTTCCGCGCCGTCATTGGTAAGAGCCGTGTACGAGAATGAGAAGTTCACTCCCCGTGATGATCTCAAAGGGCTTTACAGATACGCAGAATGGCTTCCGATCAACAGGACTCTGAAGAACTCACACGCACCTGTGACCTACAAGAGCAAGGGGCTCGCCGAGCTTCTCGGAATGGAGAACCTGTACATAACCTTGTCAGGATACGTTCCTAAGCATGGCGCGAAGATGGAGACATGCTCATTCAAGGAGACTGAGGCGTTCTCTGTCTGCGCAAGGTTGCCTAAGAATGACAAGCACATCCTTGTGGTTCAGTCCGCCGGCAACACGGCCAGGGCATTCGCACGAGTATGCTCCGACAACGACATTCCGATTGTCATCTGCATACCTAACGACAACATCAGCGATCTTTGGTTTCTGAAAAAACTCAAGTCATGTGTCAAGGTGATTGCGACGCCTAATGGAACGGATTACTATGATGCCATAGCACTCGGAGAGAAACTCTGCAAGGACTCCCGTTATCTGGCCGAGGGTGGTGCGAAGAACGTTGCCAGAAGAGACGGCATGGGCACCACGCTTTTGAGTGCGGTGGAGGCGATCGGGAGGATTCCGGATGCTTATTTTCAGGCAGTAGGAAGCGGAACCGGTGCGATCGCTGCATGGGAGAACGCATGCAGGCTTGCCAAGGACGGCCGTTTCGGTGAGAACAAGATGAGGGTCAATTGTGCGCAAAACGCCCCGTTCACCCTTATGTACGATTCTTGGAAAGCCGGTTCGAGGGATCTCGTGCCGATCACCGCGGAAGAGTCCAGAAAGAGCGCGGAGGTGATCCTCGCAAAGGTTCTTTCCAACAGAAAACCGCCATACAGCCTTGCCGGCGGCCTGTTCGACACCCTCAAGGAATCCAACGGTGACTTCTTCAAGGTAACAAACGATGACATCGTCTATTGGATGCTCCAGTTTTTCAACAAAGAAGGGTACGACATATTCCCTGCCGCCGCTTCCGCTGTGGCGGCATTGAAGAAGGCTCTTGACGAAGGCACAGTCAAAAGAGATGAGACAGTGATGTTGAATATCACGGGGGCCGGAATGCTTAACGCCACAAGCAAGGGCTTCGAGTTGAAAAAGCCAGACCTTATACTCAGCACCGAACTCTCCGCTGAGGAAGTCATCGCCAGCGTGGATCGGCTGTTTTAGTTTGTGACAGATTCTAGCTTCGTTTGAGACAGCAGAAAACTGAATTTCAAATTTTACACGTTACCAAAATTTGAAATTCAGTTTTTCAGCTGTTTTATGAGGTCTAAGGATTATATCATCATACCGCTTCGGTCGCTTCGACAAGCTCAGCGACCAGTGTACACAACAATCGGAAACCCATAATGCGAATAGTGCGGTCACTGAGCCTGTCGAAGTGACCGCGAATCCACACAAAAGGTACGCTAACAAAAATGTTTACATAAATAACACAATTGTTTTAATAACAACATAATAATAAAATAAATCAACGAACTGAATTATGAGAGATAATATACACAGCGTTCAGAAAATAAAAATTCCCAAATTTTGGTAACGTGCAAAATTTGGGAATTTTCTATTTTTGAACGCCATCCCTGTATCCGATAAGGGTAAATCAAGTCATCGCTTCGGCAGGCTCAGCGACCGAGCTAAGCAAGATTGCTGACAACACGTACAAGCATTTACTCCTGACGAAGCGGCTCACCGGAAACGAGACGCTCCTTCGATTCGACAGGGTTGGAATAGATGCGCAGGAAAATGTCACGGAGCTCCGCGCGATTCAGACGACGCTCTACCTTGTCGAGCTTGTGCTCGGTATATTCGGTGAACTTCTCGACATCCTCCGGAGTGTAAAGCTCAGCATACTTGTAACTATGGTTGACAAGGTCGTAGGCGATGTAGTTGGTCTTCCAAAGCTGGTAGCCAGCGATGATCCTCTTGTCAACAGCATGCCTGATGGCTTGATAGCGATCATTCTTGTCGCAACGGGATGCCAGTTCGATTTCATCAGGAGTAAGAGGAAGTCCGAAATTCAAATGAACATCACCTTTCTGCTGTCTGATTCCCATCACGATACTATGCATGTCCTCAGTACGGGTCTTAACATACTTTTGGGTTCTGGAGATCAGAATCTCGCGAGCTTTGCGGACATCGCAAGGCTCATATTCATAAGAAATGCTCAAAGGAACAATGTTCAATTCTGAAAAGTTCTCCTTGAAAGACTTTGTGCCACTCATATCGAGCATCTTCAACAAGCCCTGCTCCGTTGTGTCAATCCCATCCTTAGTTCGCCCCTGTCTCTGAGCCAGCCAAATAGACGACTTACCGGAAGTAATGGTTTGACGGATATACTTCGACAGGACCTGTGATGACAAGTATAGTTCTCTAGCGGAAATCCCTCTAATCACCCTAATCATCCTGTTGGACCTAAGAAGGTACTCGACCGTCTTGCTCTGCTTGATCAAATTGTCACCTACACAAATCTCGGTCATTGGAATGCCGTTCTTAAATAGAACCTGCTGAGTGATGGCCGGATCAAGAATAATATCCCTGTGATTGGACATCGCCAGAAACTTTCCTTTCAGTTCCTTAATGTAGCTGATGCCGTCGTATGAGAAATTATGGATCGTATGCTCCATCACCCACGACACAGCCTTGTTCATCACAATTTCTTGAAATTCATCAATATTGTGCACACTCTTCAGAGCGTTCCTAAGAAAAGTGATCGGCTCGTCAGGGAAAAGATACTCGGAAATAGCCAGTACAGCGGGATGATTCGCGACCTTGTTCAAAGCCTCGACCGCCTCAGCATCGTTGTAAGGACAGATGCTGTCAAATTCAGATGAATCAGCCATAATAAATCATCATTTGTTTCTTTGCAAATGTAAGCAAATTTAGTAATCATTAAAAAATAACTTGAACAATTTGCTTATCTTTATGGTCTATATTTCTTTTCTCATCAGTCATGTGCCACCGGCACACTCCTTCTTCCAAAAGAAATCTATCCTCATAAATCTGATGCAAATTTAGTTCAATTTATTTTTAAACGCTTACTTACTTAAAATTCGCAAAGACTTGTAACAAACTATCAGCAAAGAGCTTAAGCATCACGACGGAAAAGCAGCGAGCTATCACCGTAGCTGAGGAACCTGAAATCGTGACCAAGTGCATAGTCATAGATAGTCTTCCAATCGCCACCGACAAATGCCGAAATCAGCAGAATCAGAGTACTTTCCGGCTGATGGAAATTCGTTATCAGAATGTCAACCAGCCTGAAACGAAATCCCGGCACGATAATGATCCTAGTGCCGACCTTGAGTTCATCAAGTCCATTATTCTCCAAATAAGAGATAATCGCATCCAATGAATCTTCCAATGAGTATGAATATTCCCGCTCGTACGGTGCCCACTGCCCGACATCCTCAGGCCTGCCTTTCTCGATGCAGCTGACACCGACATAATACAAAGACTCCAAAGTACGGACGGAAGTCGTCCCGACTGCTATAAGTTTGCCTTTATTGGCACGGATGCGCCTAAGAAGCGCAAGAGTCACCACAAACGGCTCCCTATGCATAGGATGGTCGGCAACATCCGAACTCTTGACCGGAAGGAAAGTACCGGCCCCGACATGGAGGCAGACATTCTCGCAATCAATACCTTTCGAAGCAATCTCATCCAACACGGCCTGAGTGAAATGAAGTCCGGCAGTAGGAGCTGCCACGGATCCACGAATATGTGCGTACAGAGTCTGGTAGCGTTCAGTGTCAATAGATTCCGTCTCTCGGTTCAGATACGGAGGAATCGGAACCGTACCGCACAATTCCAGAACACGGGAAAAAGGGTTGCCGTCATGCCAGAAGAACTCCACAATCCCTGTCTCACCATTACGCTCCACTAAAGTAGCCTTCAACCCCATAGCGGAAACCAAATGGTTGTTATCCGGATTATACAAAGAAAGAACGTCACTTTTCCAACGCTTGGCGTTTCCTATCACACACTTCCATCGGCAGCGCTCTGTGGCAGCGAAAGCTGTGTTATATTCAGGCGGATCGATTGGCTCAAGGCAGAATATCTCTATATGAGCTCCTGTATCCCGCTGAAAATGAAGCCTCGCCGGCACAACTTTGGTGTCATTGAATATCATCAGAGAGCCAGATGGCAGGAGGGAAGGAATATCCTTGAATATGTACTCGCTGACATTCCCGTCCTCGTAACGAAGAAGCTTGGATGCATCTCGCTCCGCAAGCGGGTATTTAGCAATCCTCTCCTCAGGAAGAGGGTAATTGTAATCCTCTATTTTTACAGATGGTATCATCTCGTTGAGATTTTAAAATTTCATACAAAGTTAGCCGAAGTATGAGAATTATCAAATTCTCGAATATGTATAGCATCTAAACATTTTAGTATCCAAATACGGTTTACAAACATAAACTACGCAATAACATTTGTAAACCTTAAGTCAATTTACAACTTTGATTAAATATGTATAATAAGGAATTATTATCAAGTACATTTTTCAAGTATAATATACAGAATATTAGAAAATTATATTATACCAAATAGACTATAGATTTAAATCATAGACGTAAACTTTAAACATCAGTGGTCATTTTACATAAATGGTAGAGATATAATCCTATTATACTTATTAATAACTAATCAATTACTCTAATTTAACTATATTAATTTCTAATTAAGTTATGATTGTCTCGTAATTCATTTTACTTTTGTAACACCGAGCTCAGTGTTGATTTTTACATTCATTTGTGTTAATTTTGTAAACAAATCACATTTGTAATGAACAATAGGTTGCAAAGATTTTTGGATGCAGAGGACATCACACAATCACAACTGGCGGAAAAACTGGGGGTAGCCAAGGCTAGCATATCACATATTCTTGCCGGCAGGAACAAACCAGGATTCGACTTCATTCAGAGCATGGCTCAGTGCTATCCTGATTTGAACCTGGACTGGCTGATAGCCGGAAAAGGGAAAATGTTTAAATCCCAAGCCGTGCAACCCTCCGAAGAGCCTTCTATACCAACAAAGATTAAGTCAAGCGGCCAATTATTCGATTCTCAAGAGCCGAATTTGTTCCCTGAAATGACGGAACAGCCTGAACATCAGTCACAAACTGGGCAAGTCTCCCCTGCCGAATCCAAGCCTGATCCACCGAAGATCTCGAAGATTCTGGTTTTCTATGACAACGGGACGTTCAAAGAGATAGATTGACAGTGTAATTTGCATGGAAAACCTTTCAGCGTTCTGCTGATTTTGTCTAAATTTGTTGTCATAAAAACCAGTGGACGGAAATAACACCGCGCCTTGGGAAAGCATCAATGAATATGTACAGACAGCTCATCAGACCAATCTTATTCAAATTTTCACCGGAGACGGCACATAACCTCACATTCAAGGGACTCAAGTTTCTTCGGCATATCCCTTTTGCAGGAAGACTTTTGAAGTTGATCTACAGCCGTAAGGCTCCGTCGCTGTCAAGAAACGTGTTTGGAATTGATTTTCCGTCACCAGTCGGTCTTGCAGCCGGTTTGGACAAGAACGGAGAATTGTACAATGAACTATCATGGTTCGGCTTCTCATTCATCGAGATAGGCTCACTTACCCCGGAAGCTCAGGCTGGCAATCCTAAACCACGTCTGTTCCGGCTTCCGCAGGACAATGCCATCATCAACCGGATGGGAATCAATAACAAAGGGATACGAAACGCAATCCAACATATTCAAAAGGACCCTCCGAAAACAATTCTTGCAGCAAGCATAGCTAAGAATAGCACAAGTGCGTCCGATGAGGACACCATAGCCGACTACAAAAAGGCCTTCTCTTTCATGTATGACTTTGTGGACATGTTCACCGTGAATGTCTCATGCCCTAATGTGCACGGATTGCAGAATCTCCAGGATGTGTCGTACCTATCAGACATCATGGATCCGTTGCTTGAACTTAGAATCTGCTACGATGAGTATAAGCCTATTCTTGTCAAGGTCTCCCCTGACATTCCAGTCGAGGAACTGGACGAGATTCTGAAATACTGCATGCAGTCCGGAATCGATGGAATCGTGGCCGGAAACACCACCAGATCGCGCGAAGGACTGAAAACCAGCAAGTCAAAGGTAGAAAAAATCGGCAACGGAGGACTTTCCGGAGCACCTTTGTACGCCAAGAGCCTTGCCATGGTCAAACATATTCATCAGTTTACTTCGGGAAGGCTGCCGATTGTGGGAGTCGGTGGCATCATGACACCTGAGCAGGCAAAAGAAATGCTGGACGCTGGAGCAAGTCTGATTGAAATCTACACAGGGTTCATCTACGAAGGACCTTCATTAGTGAGAAGAATCAATAAATATTTGGAAACTAACAATCCGGATAATAATTAAAGCAATATGGCAAATGCATCAATCTGCACTATCGGTGACGAGATTCTGATCGGCCAGATAGTAGACACAAATTCCTCACACATATCATGCGCACTAGAAGAAATAGGAGTAAAAGTTACCAGAATGCTCTCTTTCGGAGATGACCATGATGAGATCGTTAAGAATTTAACGAATGAGCTTACTCACAATGACATAGTCATCACAACCGGAGGTCTTGGTCCAACCAAGGATGACATCACCAAAGCGGCTTTGGCTGAGATTTCAGGAAGCAAAGGCTATGTTACCCATAATGGGCAGCTGAAAATGGTCCACGAGATTCTTCACGCTAGAGGTCTCGACGTTCTGGACATCAACAAGGCTCAGGCCCTCGTTCCTGACACCTGCGAAGTTATTGTCAATCATCTAGGGACAGCTCCGATTATGGTGTTCCGCTTTCCGAGAGAAAGGTTCGGACATGCAGTGACCCTTTACGCCCTTCCCGGTGTCCCGTTCGAGGCCATCGGAGCGATTCCTGACATAATCAAGGACGTTAAAGAGCACAACGCACTCACTGACATATTCCATAAGTGTGTGATGGTTTTTGGCATGGCGGAGTCAGCTCTTTCTAAGGAAATCGAATCTTGGGAAGACAGCCTGCCCAAGGACATGCACCTTGCCTACCTCCCTAATCCATTGACAGGGGTCCGTCTTAGACTATCCATCTACGGTGGTTCCAAAGAGGAAGAGGAAAGACGCATAGACGATGCCTTCGCGCGGCTGAAGCCGATTCTGGGGGACAAGATATATTCCTACAAAGATGACACATTGGAAAATGCCATTGGAGCATTGCTACGTGGCACAGGAATGACCCTCAGCGCAGCGGAATCCTGCACAGGCGGCAAAATTTCTTCATTGATCACATCCGTCCCTGGAGCTTCTGAATATTACCTCGGCTCCGTCACCTCCTACGCGATCGCGATAAAGGAAAAAGTACTTGGCGTGCCTGATGCCACTATTAATGAATATGGCGTGGTAAGCTCAGAAGTGGCAACTGCAATGGCCGAAGGAGTCCGAAATTTGACCGGGAGTACCTACGCTGTCTCGACCACAGGACTAGCTGGTCCCGGAGGCGATGAACACAACCCGGTGGGCACAGTCTGGATCGGAATCTCAGGTCCAAACGGCACAAAATCGGTAAAAAAAGTCTATAAAAACGACAGAAAAAGGAATATTGAGAGATTTGCCGCTGCTGCGCTCAATGAACTCAGGCTATTTATTCTCAACGACCGTAAATAGTTAGAAATAAGTAGTGGTAACAAATTTGTTTATTCCGTAAACATTTTTGTCACCACTAATTAATTGCCTTTAGACGATTATTTTGCCGCCTGTTCACTCACTTCATTGAAAACTCTGAGGAAATTCCGGCCAGCTACCTTTTCAATCTGGTCATCAGTATATCCCCTTCGAGACATTTCATCAAAAATAACTCTGATTTTTGAGACATTTTCAAGTCCGACTGGCGTTACCTCAATACCATCAAAGTCGGAGCCTATTCCAACACTGTCCATGCCTGCGACTTTCACAGCATGGTCAATGTGGTCCACAACATCCTTGTAGGAAGGCCTAGGAAGAGCCGCCATCTCATCCTGAACTGCGTTCCATGCCGCAGCTTTTTCTGGGTTCAAAGGATCGCTGATCCAATCCTGCTCAGTCCAACTTTTCGATTCCAGACCAGAATCCGCCAGAGTCTTAGCGAACGCATCTGATAGAAACACCGGATAGAAGTTAATCTGTATGACGCCACCCTTGTCCGCGAGAGCCCGAAGCATCTCATCGGACATATTCCTTCTATGATGAGCCAACGCACGACAGCATGAATGAGTAGAAACGATTGGCGACTTAGAGCACTTGAGCACATCGAAGAATGTCTCATCCGATGCATGGGCTATGTCAATGATCATTCCGAGACGGTTCATTTCAGCGACTACTTCCCTGCCGAACGGGCTGAGTCCATGCCAACGCTGTCCTTGGGCGGCAGAGTCTGCGATTTCATTGTCCGCATTGTGTGTCAAGGTAATATAACGGACACCAAGACGATGGAATACACGAAGGAGGGATAAGGATTTCTGAATCGGAGCACCATTCTCCATGCCGATGAGTATCGAGATCAGTCCCTTGGACTTGTTGCGCAGAGCTTCTTCCGGAGACATCGCAAGTGCAGCCTTGTCAGGATTGGCACCGATCTGGTCATAAATGCGTCCTATCATCTCCAAGGCATGACGCGTTGCTGCATCAGGAGCCATGTCTGCCGAAGTGTACAAAGCGAAAAAAGAAGCGTCCACCCCACCAGCCTTAAGCTTAGGCAGATCAACATGTCCTCTTTCATTGTCTATTCCTATGTCGCGTCCCCTCATCATCATTGTAGGGGTGTCGCAATGAGAATCTAAGACAAACATTACTGACGAGTAACTGAAGCGTTCTGAATCTTCACAATCTTGATTAGTGGATCTCCTGAATAGCAAACACTTGCGCCTTTGCCTAAATCAAGAGAAAGAGCCTTGGCCGGTGTCACAGTCAGATCAGCTCCGTCCAACGAGACATTGACATCATCCACGGACATCGTGACTGCATCAATCTTTGACGAGCCTCCCTTGCCTGTAACATTCAAGATGTTAGTCTTCCCAGAAAGTGAAAGTTTTGCACTTCCTGCTGTGCAAACAGAAGAAGTCTCACATTGCCCGTTAATCGCAAGATCAGCGGATCCGGAATTGTTGACCTCAAGGGTCTTGGCTGAGTACTCAAGAACAACGGTAGCGCTACCTTCAGCATTGACTGTGATCTTGTCCACTGCCTTTACATTGATGGACGACAACTTAGATTTCTTGCTGACTGAGAGCGAGGCTGAGTTGGCGTTGACGTTAAGATTGGTTATGCTGGACGTCCCGGAAAGACTCACTTTTAAATCAGTCGAGTTCAAGTTACCGACAGATGAAAAAGTACAATCATCGTTCAATGTAATAGAGTTAAGAACAGGAACATAAACTGTAGCTTCAAGTACGGGTCCATCCGAATTCTTACCCTTAAATGATTTCTTGACTTCCTTTGGGACCGATTTCTCATCTATGCCGATGTACAGTGTGCGCGCTTTCACATAGCATTGGATGTAACTCTCTAGAGCATCGCTGACCTTGAACTTAGCATTGTACCCTGCCTTCTCTACCATAGTAACTTTAAATCCGTTAGAAACGGAGATGGCATCAAATTCTGAATATTCATGCTCAATGGTCCGTGTCTGCGCAAACGAAAGAACGGAAGCTGAAGCAATTGTAAAAACCACAAGCAACAAAGACTTGATATTCATAGCATTTTTAATTTAAATATTCTTAACTATCTAATTTTTCCATCAAAGATTCCCACTCAGCAGTCTTGTGCTCAAGCTCACGCTTATCCTCTAGATAGCTTCTTGTGAGTTCCATGATGTCGTCGCCAGATCCAGGATTGGAAAGAATCTTCTCTATTTCCTTCATTCTAGCCTCGACCTTACCGATCTCGGATTCAAGAAATTCGACCCTATGCCTAATCTTGCGTATTTCCTTCGAATCATTCCTTCTCTGCTCGAACTCCTTCTGTGCCTGTTCTTTTTTGGCAATGGAGTCATTGCTTTCTGAGGCTGACGAAGTGATATTCCCAGTGCTAGGCGAGAATCGCCTCTCCAGTTCCTGAAGATTCTCTATCTTCCTCTCTTCCAAGAATTCATGGACGCTTCCAAGATGCTCCTTGACCTTTCCGTCACGGAACTCGTACATCTTGTCAACCAAGCCTTCGAGGAAATCTCGGTCATGGGACACGACAATCAACGTGCCATCGTAAGCCTTCAACGCCTGCTTGAGAATGTCCTTTGACTTGATGTCCATGTGATTGGTCGGCTCGTCCAGAGCAAGGACATTGTACGGCTGAAGCATGAATTTCGCCATTCCTAGACGCGCGCGCTCTCCGCCCGACAGGACGCTGACCTTCTTGTCAATGTCTTCGCCTCTGAACAGGAACTGCGCGAGAATGTCACGAAGCTTGTTCCGGACATCTCCAACGGCTATGTTGTCTAGGGTCTCCCAAACCGTAAGATTGCGGTCAAGGATGTCTTCCTGGTTCTGCGCATAGTAACCGATGGAGACATTATAACCGGTCTTGGCCTCGCCACTTATAGGCTGTAACTCTCCCATAATCACACGCATAAGTGTGGTCTTACCTTCACCATTGCGTCCGATGAGAGCGACTTTCTCTCCCCTTCTTACCTCAATCTCTGCGTTCCTGAAAACGACCTTCTCCGGATAGCCTACAGTCAAGTCCTTCCCCTTGAACACAATGTCTCCAGAACGTGGTGCCGGAGGGAATTTGACAGTCAGCGTCACATTATCCGTCTCGTCAATCTCCACTCTGTCAAGCTTTTCAAGTTGCTTTATTCGTGACTGGACCTGATTAGACTTAGTCGGCTTGTAGCGGAAACGGTTGATGAAGTCCTCCGTTTTCTCGATCATCTTCTGCTGGTTCTCGTAAGCTGCCATCTGCTGCGCAAGCCTTTCCTTTCGTAACTCGACATACTTGCTGTAAGGGACCTTGTAGTCATGAATATGACCGAGCATGATCTCGACCGTGCGGTTCGTAACGTTGTC
>DBKH01000010.1 GCA_002297815.1 Bacteroidales bacterium UBA755
TTAGGACTTTGCGTTTATCGCTTACCATCAGTACTTTACGCGCCACGGCCGAATTGTTCATCGGATGGGAGGTCAATGTCGGGGACGGTTGTCCACGATTGCGACGGTCTTGACTGAGAGTTTTATGATTGCCTGTAAAATAAACCACCCTGCTCCAAGGTGTGACGGGTAGGAGTAGGGTGGCGCAATGGTTTTATGATCAAAAGGTTAGTCTCCACGATGGACGCGGAAGTTTATAATGCAGGGGGGCTGTCTCTGTTCGGCTCGTTTGCGATATACAGTATATTCTCTTGGGGACGGCTTCTTGTGCATGTGACAGGAAATCAGTCGCCGGAGCCAGTGAACACGGGCTTGGGGGCCTTGACTGACGGGGAGTCGCCATCTATGCGCGGCCAGCCTTCGATCCAATGCACCCGGTCCAGAAACAACATTCTTCCTCCCGGGGAGGCTTTGTCATAGCCGTGGTACAGGATCCAGTCTTCGCCCGAGTCATCCGTCACGATCTCGGAATTGTGGCCGGTGCCGGTGAAATGGTCGTTGCCATGGATGAATACCTCGTGGCGGTTGTCCATCATCGACTCGCCCTTTCTGTTCAGATAAGGGCCAAAAAGGTTGTCCGAACGCCCGACGACGGTGGTGTAGGTGCTGTTGAGGCCCTCGCAGCAGCTGCCGATCGAAGCGAAAAGATAGTACTTCCCGTCTTTTTTGTGAATATAAGTGCCTTCGTAGGCTGTCCCGGCCACCTGGACAGGCACCTCCCCTTCTTTCAGGGACAGACCGTCGGACGACAGCTCGGCATAGTATATTCCGTGAAAGCTGCCCCAGAACAGATATTTCCTGCCACCTTCCTCAATGTAGAACGGGTCGATGCTGTTCTGAACTTTTATGCCGTTGCTCCTGAACATCATCCCTTGGTCTATGAACGGACCGCATGGACCGGACGCCACAGCGCATCCGATTCCGCATGTCCACTCACCGCCCCAAACGGACATTGAATAGTAGAGAACGTACTTGTCTCCTATCTTGTTTATGTCCGGAGCCCAGATCCCCCCGTCCTCCTCGAACGTAGGCCTTGTCGATTCGGAGAAGGCCGTGCCGACGAACTGCCAGTCCACCAGATTCCGGGATTTGTAGATCGGCACATTCCGGACATCCTCGGTGGCATACAGGTAGAAGCAGTTGTCGTCAGCCTTGATGACGGTCGGGTCAGGAAGGCTTCTGCGGATGACAGGGTTGGAATATTCAGTGCCGTCGCCCGTCGCGGGAGGGTCCGTTGTCTTGATCTCGTCAGGATCCAGATATTTTTTCCCGCAGCACAGGCAGAATGTTCCTCCAAGGACGGTCAGCAGGACAAGGGCGATGATCCGGTTGCTCATGTCGGTTACTTTTTGCGCTCAATGAAACGCTCAGCGCGGCCTGGGGTGAGCAGTTCCCACAGCGAGGCGACTGTCCAGCCAGGGGCGAAGATGTCGTTGTAGAAGCCCTTGCCGTTGCGACCGTAGTCCCAGTTGGTGTGCTGGACGACCTCAGGATAGTAGCCGGTCTTGGCGACTCCGCAAAGATGTCCCTCGAATGGCAGCAACTGCCTCATCGAGGTGGAGATCACCTCGGCGAACTCCCCGAAGCGTTTCTCTCCGTAATTGTCCGAGAGCCATCTGAGCACATCTGCGAAATCGAACACGAACACATCGATGTGGTTGTTCTCGACGGAGACGTTGCCCCAGCCTCTGGACTTGAATCCGAGGTCTCCGAGCATCTGTCCCTGTGCGAACGGAACATCCCATGTGTAGTACCAAGATATCGCGAAATACGATGCCTTGCGGGCCAGATCCGCGTAGTGGTCACGTTCTTCCCCGCTTGTGGCCAAGGCAAGGTAATAGACAGCCGTGGCAGCGTACAGGGACGCTTCCTTGTCCTCACAGTTGGCGTCAAGCGTCGATGAGAAATAGTCAGCCTTGCTGATCAGATCCTTCTCAAGGTAGTTCACAGTCCTCTTCGCGCTTTCTAGATACCTCTTGTCCTTGAAGTACTTGTAACCCATCACAAGCGGCAGAGTGGCTGAAGGCGTGCTGCCTGTTGAAGGGTCAACCAACGAGAGGTCGTCCTTGAACTTGCGAGGAAAACTTCCGTCTGGATTCTGGATTCCGAGGAAAAGATCGAGCATATTCTTAATCTTCGCCTCCCAATCCTTGTGCTGCCGTCCTTGCCTTTTCTCGTAGTCAAGGTAGTAGAGAATGGCGTAGATTCCCTCTGACTGGCGGCGTATGGAATGAGTCTCCTTAGTCTTTCCAGACGGGCAGTAGATGACTTCTTCGAAGAAGCCGGCAGGGGAGAATCCGTTCGCAAGGTACGAGTCAAAGATGGACCGTGCCTGCGACGCAAGCTTTTCATCACCAACCGTGGTTCGACAGTGCTCACCAACCACTTCGGCATATTCAAGGGCATTGAAAGCGTTCAGCAGGGTTCTTCCAACGAAGCCGATCTCCGCTCTCTGCGGGCTGGCGCATGTTGACACAACCATCTCCGGACTTGCATAGTAATTCACCGGAGTGGAAGCGACATAAGAGTCAAGGAAATAACGGCTCATCGTCTGCTTCATGAAATCCACTGAATATGTTCCCTCGACCTTCTGCGGGCGGTAGGTGTCGTAGCAGTACCTCCATGTCTTGCTGACACAGTCGGTGAAGTCCGCGGCCTCTCTGACGGTGATCTCCCATTCCAGAATGACGCTCTCCCCGGCCTTGAGATGCTGGAAGGCCTGGACAGGCGGTGCAAGGGTAAGTTTCCTGATGTAGGTCTTAGGCTCCTCTCTGTAAGGGAATCCGTACCTCAACACTGTCTTTCCGTCTTGATTCACAAAGCCTGTGTAGCCGATGGAAGTCTTGCCGGAGACGATGACTTCGCCTTCCTTGTGGGTTGTCAGGGCCTCGGACTGGAAGTTGTCTTTCCTTATGACCGAGTAACTTTTCCCGTCTGACGGGCAGAAGACAGCAGTGAGCGGTGTGCTGAGCCGGTCTTCCCTCACGATCCAACTGTCAGAAGTGTGGAAAGAAGGTGCGGTCTGTGGAGAGCGAAGATTCTGACGGTACCAGAACCCAGGCATGTAGAATAGGTTGTCGGAATGTGCGAGTCCGGTCGCATAGGACTCTCCGTAAGAGAGATTCACATCTTCAAGAGCGGTTATCGCCACCCGTATAGCCTCTCCTTCTGGAGTCTTGGTCTCGCTTCTGAATATGGCGACCGGAAGGCTTTCCGCTGCTATCAGGGTCTGTTTTCCGTCGCCTGTGTTCACCGCAGTCAACTGGTGATGCGTGGCAGGGTTGCCCGGAGTCTTCAGGTCTAATGAATAGGAAAAGGCACTGTCATCAAATGCCTTAGCATCAGAGTGACTTTGAGCTAAAAGTGTCCCCGCAATCAGTACGGAGTACAGTAACGTGATTGTTTTTAAGTTCATTTTGTTGTTTTTGTGTTTTATGTTTATCGCTTTTGTTCAGGGGTGAAGTAGTCCTTGCTTATCCTCATGCGGTCAATGCCACCGACATTCTCAAAGCTGACTTTTCCTATGTGCATAATTCTTGGATGGATGGAGGCCTTGCTCCAATGCGAATGATACACTATCCAGAGTTGTCCTTCCTTGTCCTTGAATATAGTCCCGTGTCCCACTCCTTGAAGATCTCCAGGAAACTGAAGGATGGGATTCTCATCGTATTTGGTCCACGGCCCGGTGATTTTCTCGGCTGTGGCACATCCGATTCCGTAGTTTGGACTCTCGTAGCTGTTGGCGGAATATATCATGTAGTACAACCCTTTGTGTTTGATCACGAAACCGCCTTCGTTTACTGTTGGATAGACTTTCTCCCAACTCTGCGACATGTGGATGCAAGGAGTGACAGTCCCTCTTTTGATGGTGAGCAGGTCATCCTCAAGTTCGGCCACATTGATGTTTAGCCCACCGTTGAACCTGTCGAAGATCATGTATGGCTTGCCATCGTCATCAATGAAAAGCGAGTTGTCAATGCATTTCTCATCAGTTATCATAGGAGCCTTGTTCTTTTGAGTAAAAGGACCGAGCGGAGAGTCAGAGACCGCTGCACAGATATGTTCATCGGCCGAGTAGTACATATAGTACTTTCCGTTGACTTTATAGACTTCCGGTGCCCAGAACCATCTGTCCGCCCAGACATCCTTGCTTTGAAGTGCGAGTCCTTGGAAAGTCCATTCCTTAAGATCGTTTGAGGTGAAGACCTCTATTCCGGAGTCAGCGTGTGTACCGTAGGCGTAGTAGGTGCCCCCGTCAAGCATAATGAACGGGTCTGCGAGTTGGACAGGTGAAGAAGCCTTTGGAACAATTATGTCATCAGGATCAGTGTACTTGGCTCCGCAGGCGCACAAGCAAGCAAACAGTGCCAATGAGACAAAAATCACTATGCGTTTCATAATCAATGATAGTAAATGTAAGCAGCAGCTTGTTTTTAATTACTAAACAGGGGAAAGCCGGCTTGACCCGGCCTTCTCCTGCCGCAAATTTAACAAAACCAAATAATCCTTATCAAATATATTCACTAATAACCAGGATTCTGAGGAAGTTTCGGAGTGCTTGTAGGAGTCTCCTTGCTGATGTCCACCTCTTTTGTAGGAAGAGGTAGCCTGTTGTGCTTGCCGATGACAAAGTTCTCGAAGTCAGGATCACGGTACTTCGCAATCTGGCTGATCTTGGTCTGGTCTTCGAGCACACCCCATCTCTTGAGATCGGCCCATCTCCAGCCCTCGAAGCAAAGTTCAAGCGTCCTTTCTATCTCAAGTCTGTTCATGAATCCTTCCTTGCTGGAGAGACAATCAGGGTAGTTTTTCTGAATATATTCACTCTCCGACAGTTTCTTCATTCCAGCGCGCTCCCTGACCTCATCAACATATTTGGCGGCCTCGGACGCTGTTCCGCCTGTCATTACGATGCATTCAGCGTAGTTTAGCAGAATGTCAGCGTAGCGCATTATCCTGTAGTTGTTAGGAGCGAAATAATCTTCCCTGTCACGATAGTACGAGGTGCTGTACTTCCTGATGTAGCAGTCATCCTTGCCCTGTCCCCACTCGTCAAACCACTTGGAGGCATCAGCCTGCTTGTAGTACTGCTTGCTCTGGTCCGGGAAATCATCACCGAAACCTTTATATAAGATGCTGTTGTAGAGCCTGAGGTCGTTGCGTCCATCCGCACGCTTCTCCTTGAGATACTCGTCCACAAGCCATCTGCGGGCTTTGCCGTCACCCCAGCCCACACCAGCGTTTCCACCCGGGGCGTAGAACTGTGTCCTCTGGAAACCGAACGCCATGCTGGCATCGTTGCCGGTTCCACCTTTATTAAGGTCGGAGAACTGGATCTCGAAAATTCCCTCCTTGTTGTTTTCGTCTCTGTCAGTGAAGTTGTCCACCCAGTTGTCGATCAACCCGTAAAGTCCGGTGGATTCCTTGTCGATCAGCCACTTGAACTCGGTCTTCGCCTCACTGTACTTTTTCTGCTGCATGTAAGCCTTGCCCAGAAGAGCCTTCGCTGCTCCTAGTGTCGGTCTGCCGACATCAGCAGCGTCCCACTTTTCCGGAAGGTATTGCTGCGCGGCCTTGAGATCTTTTTCGATCTGCTCCCAGATTTGAGCCTCGGTTGCCTCCTCCGGAACATAATCAGGTCCGACAGTTTCGGTCAGAAGGACACCTTTTTCCCAAAGAAGATTGATCTGAAAATACCACAGAGCTCTCATGAACTGCGCCTGGGCGAGGATCTTGTTTTTCTGGGTCTCGTCCATCTCGATTTCCGGCACTTTCCCAAGAACCTGGTTGCATCTGAATATACCTCTGTAGAAGCATTCCCAGTGCACGATGTTGCCTTCGTAGAAGTTGTAGTTGTTGTAGCCGAAGCGGGTCCAGTCTCCAAGCTCAAGCCACGGAGAGGTGCTCCATCCCTCGTCTGATGTGAGGTCATATCTGAAGGACAGCCATCTCATCCACGTTCCTTCCTTGTAAAGGGAGCTATAGCATGCGTTTATGCCGGCCTCCGCCTGCTCAGCGGTCTTCCAGAAAGTTCCGGTAGTTGCCTCGTTCGGATTCTGGATGTCCAGTAGGTCGGAGCTGCAGCCTGTGAGTGCCATGGCAGCTCCTATCATCAATCCATAAATGTATTTCATAACTTAAAAGTCTATTTTGTGATTAAAATGTGAATTCAACTCCGAACATCACCGAACGCGTGTTAGGATAGGCGAAACTGTCGGTACCCATGTTCCAGATGTTGGTGTTGACAAAATCCGGATCAAGGCCTTTGTATTTAGTGAAGGTCAGAAGGTTGTTGCCGCTTGCATAGACGCGCAGGTTGTCCACTTTGGCTTTCTTCATCCAGTTTCCACGGAACGTGTAGCCCACTGAGATGTTCTTCATCCTGAAGAATGATCCGTTTTCCAGATAACGGTCGGATCCCTGGGTGTTTCTCCAGTCACCGTAGATGATTCGAGGAGTGTCTGAGTTAGGATTGACCTGGTAAGGCTCCTCACCCTTCTTGAATCTCAGATAGTTGGAATTGTCAGCGAAGTATCGTCCCTGCCACTGGGCAATGTTGTAGACCTTGTTGCCGAACTGTCCGTACCACATCATGCTGAAGTCGAATCCGCGCCATGCCGCGTTAAAGATGAGGGAGACCTGCGCCTTTGCCCAAGGGCTTCCGACGTACTGCCTATCATCCGCTGTGATCTGGCCATCGCTATTGGTGTCAATGTACCTTACATCTCCAAGCTGAGGGCGTTTGCCGTTGATGGTGATCGGTGTGGTCTTGCCGTCCTTCGTGGAGACATAACTGTCGATCTCGGCCTGTGATCTGAAAAGTCCATCGGCCTTGAGGAGGAAGAACTCTCCGAGTTGCCTGCCTGCCTCGCTTCTTGCCTCACCGGAATCAACGAAGTCCTTGCCGTAACCAAGCTCAAGAAGCTTGTTGCTGATGGTGGTCACGTTTAAAACAGCACTGTAGGAGAAGTCCGAGATGTTGTCCTTCCATCCAAGCGTGAACTCGAAACCGCTGTTTTTCAGGCTTGCGGAGTTTACTCTCGGGTCACCTCCGTCGTTGCCTGTGGAGATGGCGATAGGCATAGTGAACAGCACATCGGAAGTCTTTGAGTTGTAATATTCAGAGGAGAATGAAAGCCTGTTGCCGAGGAAGGCCGCGTCAAGTCCGAAGTTGACAGTCTCCTTTGTCTCCCATCTAAGGTCTTCGTTGGCGAGTTTCACCTGCGTGGCTCCTGTCTTTATTGTCCCACCGATCACGGTCACGATGCTCTGGTTGATAGTGGCGAGGTAGTCCCAGTCTCCGATGGTGGAATTACCGAGCTTTCCCCAGTTCCCTCGGATCTTAAGGTCATCGATCCAAGGAACATTGAAGAAGTTTTCCTTGGAGATTCTCCAGGCACCTGAGATTGAAGGGAAGTTGCCCCAGCGGTTGTCCTTTGAAAGTCTTGAGGTTCCGTCCCTACGGATGGTTCCCGTCAGATAGTACTTTTCTCCGAAGATGTAGTTCACGCGCCCGAGGTAGGAGATCATCGCGTTCTCACTGAACGTGTTGGAGTTCTGCTGGTTCGAGGCTCCTGAGCTAAGGTAGGTAAGGTACTTGCCGTTGACCAGAGGGAAGTTCAGACGCGAGCCCCAAAGACCTTCCCACTCGTGGTGCTGGTAGGTGAGACCGGCCACGGCATCAACGTGGTGACGCCCGAAGTCTTTGTCGAAGTTCAAAGTGTGCTCAATCAATTTGTTGTAGGTGTTGTCCCTTGCCTTCTGGCTTTCAGGGTCACGGTGTTCCTGGTTCTGGGTCCAGTTGCCTTCTCCGCGGAACCATGAGTTCTCGTAGAAATACAGGTCAATACCAGCGTTCAACTTGTAGGACAGGAAGTCAAAAGGCTTCACTTCCATCCAGACAGAGCCGTTCAGGCGGTTCTCGCGGATGTGCCTTTTCTCCAGATTCTCACGGGCAATAGGGTTGACTCCGAATGTGTTGTACTTGGCGTAGTCTCCGTAGCCATAACCTCCCGGATTATTCTCGTCATAGACAGGGATGGTCGGCATCATCCTCAGGAAATCATTGTACGTGTTGGTCTGATTAGGATCAGTCTCGGTGAGCGAGTAGGCAAAGTTCTCTCCGAAAGAGAACCACCCTTTCTTGCCGGAGGTGTTGACACGGAATGTGTAACGGTCGAAAGTGTTGCCGTAGGAAACCCCATCGTTCCTGTAATAACCTCCTGAGACATAATAGTTGCCGGATTTTCCTCCACCTGAGAGAGCCACGTTGTAGTCCTGTACAAGGGCAGTCTTGAGGACTTCCTTCTGCCAGTCTGTGTCGTAATTGGAGTGCTGTTGGCGTGCCGTCACACCATTGACACCATCCTTGATAGCCTCATCGTAGGCGATGTCATTGTACTTGATGTACTCCTTTGCATTCATAAGGTCATACTTAGGGCTCCATTCAACAGTCTCCTTCACGGATGCGGTCACCTTCATCGGACCTTCCGCACCTTTCTTGGTGGTAACGATGATGACTCCGTTGGCCGCCCGTGAACCATAGATAGCCGCTGCTGAAGCGTCTTTCAGAATCTGGATTGACTCCACGTCAGCAGGGTTGAACGCGACTCCAGGGTCAGCAATCATCCCATCAATAACCCACAGAGGAGAGACACTGCTTAGGGATCCTATACCTCTGATCACAACCGATGCGTCCTCACCGGCTCTTCCGGAACTGCGTACCGTCACACCTGTCGCTAGTCCCTGCAATTGGCTGACAATCGTTCCAGCAGGACTTTTCCGCATCTCCTTGGTGTCAACAACAGAGACAGCTCCGGTGAGGTCTGACTTCTTCACGGTCTGGTAACCGATGACAACCACTTCTTCAAGAGCTTTTTTGTCATCTTTCATCACTATTTTTAAAGGGGTGCCTTCAAAAACTACTTCTTGCGGAAGCATGCCGATGAAAGAAAAAACGAGGGTGCAACCTTTACGTCCAGTTAGAGCGAAATTTCCGTCCGCATCCGTGTTGGTCCCATTGGTAGTTCCCTTGATTATGACGTTCACTCCTGCCAGAGGAACATCATTCACATCTGTCACTTTTCCTCTGACCGAGACATCTTGTGCCCACAGGGAAATAGCTGACAAAAAGAGAATAGTTAGGATAAATAATCTTTTTGACATAATTAATGTTGTTAATTGTGGTTCTTACGATGGCAAAGGTAGCGTCCGCACCCGCAATCGGTGTAGAACAATCACGTCAATGCTGCAACAAATCTGTCAAAAAACCTTTTAGGGATGCCTATAGCGAGTCTATGTAGTCTTTAGGCAGCACACCGAACTGTTTCTGGAAACATTTAGAGAAATACGACGGGGTGTTGAATCCGGTCAGATAGCAGACCTCGCTCACCCTGCATTCTCCCTCACGCAGCAGGAGCGCGGCTTTCTTGAGTCTCTCGACACGGATGTAGTCAACAGGGGTCATGTCAAGGATTCCTTTCACTTTACGGTTGAGGCTTGAGCGGCTCATCCCGAGTCCAGTAGCAAGGTCATCGATGTTGAAATCCGGATTTTGTATGTTCTGCGTGACAAGGTTCCTCATCGAGCGAAGGAACAACTCGTCCGAACGGGTCATGGCGACACTGTCGGACTGGACCAGAGGGAGACGCGCGAATGCAGCCCGCAGTTTTTTCCTTCCCGATACCAGATTGCCAGCGCAGGCCTTGAGGTAGTCCATCGAGAACGGCTTTTCTATGTAGGCGTCCGCTCCGATATTCATACCCTGCACTTTCGAGTCCGAATCTGTCCTGGCGGTGAGGAGTATGACGGGAATATGACTGAACTCCACGTCGGACTTCACCTTCCTGCACAATTCCATTCCGTTCATCCCAGGCATCATCACGTCTGATATGATCAGACTGATGTTGTTGTTTTTGAGGACAGTCAGCGCCTCGTTACCGTCACTTGCCGTAAACACGTTGCAGGTTGCGGAAAATTGTCTTGCAAGAAAGTTCAGCATGTCTGGGCTGTCCTCGACTAGCAGGACGGAGTACCGCTCGTCCGAGTTGGCTGACACTTGAGTCTCAGACCCAGTGCCATCAGTGGTTTCCGGTTTGTCGGAGACTTCGGCCCCGGCATATTCATTGGACAGCGGCAGACACAGGATGAAACTGTTGTCGTCAGCGGAGTCTTCCACGTCCAAGGTGCCGCCTTGAAGGATGGCGAGCGATCTCGCGAGGGCGAGGCCAAGGCCTGTGCCTTTTGTCGCATAAGAGTCGTTTGGCCTGCACTGGACGAACGGACGGAAGATCTCTTCCCTCATCTCTTCCGGAATCTTCGGCCCGTCGTTGGACACTGTGAACACCAGATGGCCGGAGTCACTGAACAGTTTGACGTGTATGTAGGAGCATGAAAACTTCACAGCGTTGTTCAGCAGGTTCGTGATGATTTTCGTGAATCCGTCCTTGTCGACGTAAGCGGTGAGTGAGTCCGGAATGTCGGTGGTAAGATTCACGTTCTTTCGCTCCGCCATCACCCTAAAACCACAGATGACGGATTTGAGGATCACTGCCACGTCAGTCTTGACAATGTCAAGTCGGTAGCCTTTTGACTCAGCCTTCCTGAAATCAAGCAGTTGATTGACAAGTTCAAGCAACCTTTTTGTGTTGCTTTCCACAACATCCATATCCTCGGTCAGGTTGTCCGGAATATTCTTTGACGAAAAGATGTCGTCTATGGTGCAGTTGATCAAGGTAAGAGGTGTCCTGATCTCGTGGGCTATGTCGGTGAAGAAGTTTATTTTCGCATCGTACAACTCTTTTTCCTTCTTGCGCTCGAACCGTTCCATCTCGTCCATCTGCTTGCGCTTTGCCCGCCGGTGCAGCACGAAAAACACCAATGCGGCCAAAACGATGGCCATAACCACATACATTATCTTGGCTAAGACGGTGAGATAGAAAGGAGGCTTGATCACTATATCAAGCGATCTGACCTCAGGGTTGGCCACACCGTCCCCGTTGCTTCCACGAATCTTGATTCTGTAATGCCCGTGGGACAGATTGGAGCATGTTATCATTGAGCTCTTATCGACCTCCGACCATTTTTCGTCCAACCCTTCGACCTGGCATTCAATCTTGTTCATCTCAGGAGTCAGGTAGCTCAGTGCTGAAAGACGCAGGGAGAATGTGTTCTGGTTGTGCTTCAGGACAATCCGGTCTGTAAAGGTGATGTTGCTCTTCAGAGGAGAGCCCTTGGCACCGGGCTTCATCAGCTCACCGAATAGGTAGAAATCAGTGAATGTGATAGGTGGGACATATTCATTCTTTCTGAATGACGAAGGGTCGAAAGCGATGAATCCGTTGATGCTTCCGATGTAGATCTTCCCGCTTTTGGAGCGGAAGCCTGACTGGAAATTGAACTGGTCGCTCAGAAGCCCGTTGGCGGTGGTGTAAAGCTGTTTTTCTCTAGTCTCTGGACGGAAACGTATGAGTCCGTTCTCAGAGGTGATCCAAAGGTTCTTGTCCTTGTCTTCTATGACCTTATAGAACACGCTGCCGGGAAAACCGTCATCGGATGAAAATCTTGTGAAAGTCTCATCTTCCGGATGAAACAGGCAGAATCCTCCTCCGAGGGTGGTCACCCAAAGTCTGTGGCTACTGTCTTCGAATATGCTTGTGATGTTGTCGGAACTGACGCATCCTGTGTCACCAGGATTTTCTGAAGTCTTGTAGTGAATCCAGCACCCTTGGCCGACTTCAAACCGGTACAGGCCATCGGCATAGGTCGCGAACCACAGATCACCATCGCTTGTCTCAAGTACTTGGTAGACAAACACCCCGTCAAGTTCGGGTATGATTTCGAAAGAGTCGGTGTCTTCATTGTGGATTACCGCACCCACAGTTGTCCCGATGATAAGGTCGTCCGCGGATGTCCGGATGATGGAGAATGCGTTGTCCGCTGGGTAATTCCTGTCGCCCTTCGCATAATGTATGGTTTTCCCAGTTCTCAGGTCGATTCTGTTGAGCCCACCGGAGAAAGTTCCGACCCAAAGCTTGTTTCCATCGGCAAGCAGTCCGTGGACATTCTTTTGTATCACCGGATCTGACCAAGGACTCACCTGTCCGGTGACGGGATCCATTCTGAACAGCCCCTTGTCCTCGGTGCCGATCCAAATGGTTCCGCTTTCGTCCTGACAGAATTCCCTCACCCTGCGTCCGAGGAAAGAAAATTCTCCGTGCGGGTAGTATTTCTCAAACAGGGTATAAGGAAACGGCAGGTAATTGATCCCACCGAAATAGGAGCCGATCCACATGCCTTGCTCGCGATCCTTGAACAAAGAGTATATCGCATTGTCTGCCAATGAATATGGTTCGTCTTGGTCTGGCGTGACTATGTGCCGTCTGACACTGCCGCCTCTCGTGTCTATGATGTGGAGCCCGGATTCGCCACCGACCCACAGCTCGTCATTGTCGCGGATGATCAGGGACCGGACGTAATCATTGAGAATCAATCTGGTCTTTCTGTTTGTCAGGTTTATCTCCAGAAGTCTTGATGTCGTTCCTACGTAAACCCTGTTGTGACCACCGCTGATGATGGTGTTGACAGTCTCTCCAGAGAACACTTCGGCTCCGTCGCTGTCTTTGAACGGTGAAGGATTTTCGGAAAAATCCGTGTCTATGGAGTATAGATTGTCCAGATACTGCCCGTACCAAAGCCGATTGCCGATTTTGGAGAATGCGGATATGCTGAGCGAAGGTTCAAACTTGAGCCTCAATGTTTTGTCACTTAGTGAATAAGCGAAAAGTCCTTGTTTTTCAACGGAGATCCAGAGTTCTTTCCTGTCCTGAATCCATTCCATCTCCGACACGTGGCAGGAGAGTGAGATTCCCTCTTTGGTTGTGTCTGACAGGTAGGATATGCAGTCCATCATAGGGTCATATTTATAGACACCTCTGTCCGTCCCTATCCAGATCGTGCCATCGCAGTCCTCAGCCAGTTTTGTGATGAAATTGCACCGCAAAGCGGAGTTGTCCTTGTTGAATATGCGAAATGAGCGGCCGTCATAGCGGTTGAGACCGTCCTTCGTGCCGAACCACATGTACCCGGTCCTGTCCTGAAGGATTCCGAAGACAGTGTTTTGGGACAGTCCGTCCGATACATTCACTGTCCTAAAACAATAACTCTGCACGTCTTTCCGAACTTCTCTCTCATCGGCAAATACCGTGATAGATCCAAGGAAAGACACAGCCAAAGATAACGCTAGAAGCCATATATTGTTGAATTTGCACATAGGAAAGGCAAATGGTTTATGTGATTTTCGACCGTAAATATACGCCTTTCCGTTCAGACGGCAAAGCGCCTAAGCGGGTTTCTTGTGCCCTTCTTTGATAATGGCTTACAGATTAGCTTGTCGAAGCGACTGGACACTATCCTACCAGTCCAGTGATGAATATCACCGCGATGGTGATAGGGGCGATGTATTTGATAAGAAAATAGATTACTGGGAACAATTTACTGTTTGCCTTGAGAGTGCCGTTATTGGTGAGTTCGTCATGGACAGCTTTCTTGTCCATCTTCCAACCGACAAAGACAGAGAAGAGCAATGCACCGATAGTCATCAAGTAGTTGGAACACATCTTGTCACAGAAATTGAAGATACTCTCTCCCAGAATCTTGACATCAGCGAGCGGCCCGAAAGAAAGCGAGCAGAGCACCCCGACAGCGAACGTGGCGAAGAACAGAGCGATGGTAGCCTTGTGTCTCGAAACTCCCTTTTCTTCAACCAGATAGGCAACTCCGACTTCAAGGATGGAGATGGAGGATGTTAGTGCGGCAACAAGAATCGTAAGGAAGAACAGAATCGCCACTAGGCAACTCACGATCTGCCCGCCTGCTCCCATCTTTGCGAATATGTATGGCAGAGTCTCGAACACGAGTCCCGGACCGGCGGACGGAGCGATCCCAGCTGCAAACACAGCCGGCATGATGGCGAAACCGGCTAGCATGGCAAACATTAGATCCGACACAGCTGTTCCCGCCCCGGAGGCCATAAGATTCTCTTTCTCACTGACGTAGGATGAATATGTCAGCATGGTTCCAACGCCAAGTGACAGCGAAAAGAAACTCTGCCCCAAAGCAGCAGAGAAGGCACCCGGAGTCAGTTTTGAGAAGTCTGGTTTGACAAGGTATTTTACACCCTCGCCCGCTCCCGGTAGCGTGACCGAATAGATTGTGATCGCCACAATTAGGACAAATAGAATCGGAATCGAGATGTTGCTGAACTTTTCGATTCCTTTCTTGACTCCAAGAAAGACAATCAATGCGGTCAGGGCCAGGAATATGAATAAACAGATTATCGGACTCCAGACCGAAGCAGCGAACTCTCCGAACATCCCGGTAACGGTCTCGGCCTTGTCTGGGGTGAAGCTGAACGTTGCTGATTTGACGAGATATTCAATTGCCCACCCGCCTACGACACTGTAGTAGGAGACGATGATCAGCGGGGTGATGACAGTCAGCAGGCCGAGCCACTTCCATTTGGAATGCGGTGCGAGAGCATTCATGGCTCCGAAGGTGCTGAGATGGGTTTTTCGTCCGATTACAGACTCTGAAAAGAGAATCGGCAGGGATAGGACGAAAGAGCAGACGATGTAGATGAGGATGAAAGCTGCACCTCCATATTCCCCGACCATGTAGGGGAATCTCCAGATGTTGCCGAGTCCTATTGCGGATCCGGCGAAGGCCATGATGACGGCAGCGCGACTGCCGAAGTTCTCTCTGTTTGACATATTCAATAAGCTCGTTTTATTTGTACACGGCCTTTTGGGGAATGCCGGGTTTTTCTGTTTCGGGTGCTTCTGTAAGATCAGTTGGGCGCTTCGATAAGCTCAACGACCGATCGAAGCGACTTAAAATCTTCTTTTATAAACTTTAAATTCGTAAGTATAACCAGTCTCAGGATCCGTGGCGACTGGAGTGGAGGACTCCACATCCCAGATCTCCTGGTCAATCACAGGAAAGAAAGTGTCCGCCTCCTTAATCGTTGTGTGAACGTGCGTTATGTAAAGCTTGTCCACCGTCGGGAGTGCCTTGCGGTAAGTTTCCCCGCCACCCATGATGAATATGCGCCCAGCCGCTGCACCGCTCTCTTCTGCTCCAGCCGCTTTTTCTGCCAGTGAATATGCTTCCTCAAGGTTGCAAGCCACCTTCACGCCCTCCGGCACATCATTCCATGTCCGCGAAGAAATCACGATGTTCGTTCGTTTGGGAAGCGGCCTGCCTATCGAAAGAAATGTCTTGTAACCCATCACTACTGGGTTCCCGGTGGTTGTCCGCCTGAAATATTTCATGTCTTCGGCAATATGCCAGAGCAGGTCATTGTCTTTCCCGATTGCCCCGTTGTCCGCAACTGCCGCAATGATACACTTTTCCATAAACCAAAACTGTTTTCGGCTGTAAAGTTACAGTTTTTTACCATATACTCCAAGCAGAAAATGAATAAGTTGCAGCCAAGTCATAGGGCTGGAGGCCTCGGAGGTGCTTTAATTTGTAATGTCGGTGCGCCAAAAGTCTGTTTCCACGCACGAGAGCCACCTGTCAGGCATCCTGTGCGTGAGAACTTTGGTTCTGCGCACGAGAGGGAGATTGAGCCGGGCTCAGTGGCCAGATTGCCTTATAGAGAATGCAGGAAGCCGAAGGCATGGTTCCAGTTTTGGAAACCTAGGTCGGTTTTGCTCATCAGGACGTTAAACATTCCTGAGTCGTAGAAACGCATCTCAAGTTCATCATTCTCATCGAGTTGGAGAAGGTTGATGGCATCTGGACACTCATCGCGAATCTCCTCGAAGTACGGGCGGCCAAGAATCTTGAAACCATCGTCATTGTCATCGCACTCTGTGAAGTCAATGGCCATCGCAGGTTCAGCCAATTCTTGCTCCTCATCGTCCACGAGGATGCACGAATTGAAAGTCTCCATGTTTATCTGCTTTGCATACTTTACCTTGACGGCTTTTTTTGGCCAACGTCCTAGTGGAAAATGCTCAGGAGATTCATAGCCTATGAAGTCATCAACGGCAGCGAAAAAGTAAAGCATCCCCTCGTGTGGAAGAAGTCCTTCCTTGTCGAATGGCGCAATGTCTGCGCAGTCAATCTGACAGATGAATGTGAGGGGATATTCATAATCCGTTCCGTCCTCATCCTTGACCTTCATCATCGGGTACTCTGCCTGAGGCGGCAGGTCCGGATTGCCCCACCATTTGCTGCAACAGAAAAGATTGGATTCCGTTTTTCGTGTCTTAATGCGGATTGCCATGATTTTTAGAACTTTGTGGATTGGAAATATTCCTAGTTCTTAGGAATAATGACGGAAAATTCAGAGACAACAGGATAATGATCTGAAATGTACTTTATTCCGTACTTATTCTCACTGACAACCTTGAAAGTGTTCGCCTGCGCGTTGCGGTAGAAGATGTGGTCAATCATGATGGGTTTGCTGCCCTTTCGTCCGAAATCATTGAAAGAAGGAGTCTTGTCAGCTTTCTTGACAGTCTTGGCAGATTCTTTCATGTAGGCAGCCAAAGGCTTCAGCGCTTTGTTCTCGCTTGTTGTGTTGAGATCCCCGCTCATGAACACCACAGCCATGTCTCCAGCAATTTCCTTGATTTTTTCTACCATCAGAACCGAACTTTCATGACAAGCCTTGGTTCCAGTGTTGTCAAAGTGGGTGTTGAAGTAGAACACTATCTGCCCTGATTTGCGGAAACGAAGTTTTACCCAATTGGTGCTCCTGACATATTCAGCATCCCACCCCTTCTTCTCCGGAGTCTGATCCTCGTTCAACCAGAATGTACCGTAGTCCAAAAGCTCGAATCTGTCTGCGCGGAAGAAGATCGGGTTAAAGCTGAACTCAGACATCTTGTTTATGGTGCCTGGCTTTGCGGTGCCGTCAATCATTATGTACTTAGTCAGGGATTTCAACATGAAATCTTTCTGACCAGTGGTTGCTTCCTGAAGTCCGAGAATGTCAGGATGGTATTTCTTGATGGCCTTCACACAGCCTTCCTTGCGGCTCTCCCAATTGAATTTGCCAGTGTCTGCTGGGAACTGGATTCTGATGTTGAAAGACATCACGCTGGTCTTCTCTACTTTGGCATAAGCTTCTGTCCCGAATAGCGTTACCGCCATTGCGACGAGCATGAACGACAATAATATTCTTCTCATAAACCAAAAACAAATTATCTAGTAACTTTAGCCACCCAGCCCCCACCTGGGGCCATGTGGATTTTGACAATCCCGTCAGCTGGAATCACTGCTGAAGTTTTCTTATAATCTCTGGCCGCCCTGTCGGCGTTGATTCCGTCCTGGAAGACGGTCATATTCCCGCCTCCGATGAAGCTTAGGTCAAGAGATAGATCGCGAGCGTCCCAATTTGTCAGTACTCCGATGTACCATGTGTCACCATTTCTGCGAGCCACAGCAACATATTCACCAATTTCTCCGCAAAGCGGAACTGTCTCGTCCCAGACAGTTGGGAAGCCTGCGATGAATTCTGTGCATTCTGGTTCGGCCATGTAGTTGGATGGGGAGTCGCAGAGCATGGTGAGCGGGGCTTCGAAGATGGCATATTCAGCAAGCTGACGGCAGCGAGTTCCTTGGCTCATTGCCTCTGAGCCAATCGGATGATAGTTACCTTTGGCTGCATTGCGCATCGCCCCTTGGGTGTAGTCCATTGGTCCGGCTACCATCCTGACGAAAGGAATTGTCACATCGTAGGTCACTTCATCATAGTCCTCTGGACTCCATTTCAGCTGCTCCAGTCCGGCTACTCCTTCGAAATTGAGTACATTAGGGTAAGTCCTTTGGATTCCCGCTGGTTTATAGACTCCGTGGAAGTCGATCAGCAAATGATTCTCGGCAGCAATCTTAGCCATCCTTTCGCAGAACTTCACCCCTTGCTGGTCGTCCCTGTTGATGAAGTCGATTTTGAAACCCTTGAATTCCATCTTGGCGTAGTGGCTCATAGCCTTCTCCGGGTTCTTGACGATACTGTTGTAACTGGCCCAGAGGATGATACCGACATTTTTGCCATTGGCGTAGGCCACGAGTTCCTCAAGATTGATGTCAGGGTTGATCAGGAAAAGATTTGCCTTGGCTTTCTGTGCCCAACCCTCGTCCATGATGATGTACTCGATGCCGTGCGCGGCTGCGAAGTCGATGTAATATTTATAGGTCTCCGTGTTGATTCCAGCGCGGAAGTCAACCCCGTAAAGATTCCAGTCATTCCACCAGTCCCAGGCCACCTTGCCAGGCTTCACCCAGCTCCAGTCCATGCTCTCGTCCGCAGGTGTGGCAAGCTGCCAGACCAGATCCATGTCCATCAATGACTTGGCGTCTTGAGTGATTCCGATGACCTTCCACGGGAATTTCTGCCCAGCCTCGACCTTGGCGATGTAGCCAGCGTAGTCCATGTCTTGATAGACATACACTCCGTTAGGTCGCAGCCCAATCGGATAAGGAGCGCGAACGCTTTTCAGATCCTTGCCTCCCTGTCCGTTCAGGAACATTCCCGGATAACCGAGAAGATCCGACTCGGTGATGACGATCTTCACCCCGTCAGCAGCGTCAACCGTCATCGGAAGGAAAGCTAGCTTCGCGGGGTTCATTTGTGATAAATGAATATGCTCGTACGTGTTCTCGAACGAGTTGACGAACTGCTGCTTGAATGTCTTCCCTTCTGCATCTTTGACGTAAGGCACCCATGCCGTCCAGTCTTGGGCGAAATTAAACTCGGTAAGTTCGTCAGTCACGGTGAATTGCCCTGACTTGGCCGTTGAGACGAATCTGTAGGCCACCCCGTTGTCAAACGCCCTGAACTCCACATTGTAACCCTTGAACTCCAGCGTCAGAAAATTGTAAACGTCATCCAAGCAGGCCTTCTTATAGTTCATCGCTGGGATTCCCTTTACATCGTGCGACCCTCTTCTGACCCTGCGGACCTTGTCCGGGGCACCTCCGAACATCGTTCCGTCATCGAAAGTCATAGAAATCTCCGAAGGCGTCAGAAGCGCGACCCCGTCCCGGCTTATTGAATATCTTAGCCCGTCCCCCACCCAGACCTCCGTCACTATCCTCCCGTCCGGAGAGGAAAGCGACCATGATTTCTGCGCCCCTAAGGCCACCAAAGGCAGGCAAATGAATATTCCCACCGCTGAAAAGAATTGTTTCAGTGTCATATTCCTGTCAATACGTATTGAAAACGTAAAGATAAGCATTCTTCCGCAATAATCACTTACTTTGCCCGCCTCACAATCTGCCAGAAGCTGCCAACGTGAACTTATCGTTCCTTTTTTTGCCGATTTCCTATAGTCGGCACCCGGAACTGTCAATGGGGTTTCGTTGCGGTTTTCTTGTTTATTCCTTTGCGACAACGATGTAAATTTTACACTTGTCGCAAAACAATAAAATTTATTCTTGTGCGGTAACTCGTTTTTTTTTACCTTTGTCGCAAAGTAATAATGAATATGTCGAATGAAATCATAGGACGTGAAGTGGAAATCAGACTGCTTGAAGAATGCTATCAATCAAGTAAGGCTGAATTGGTTGCGGTTTACGGCAGAAGGAGGGTAGGAAAGACCTATCTGGTAAAGAGCCTATTCCATGGCAGGTTTGATTTCTTTGTTACCGGGCAATACGAAGGGAAACTTCGGGACGAACTATATTTGTGGAATAGGAAACTGGTGGAATATTCCGGAAACTTCTATCCGGTACCGCATGATTGGAATGAGGCGTTTGAACAGCTTAAGCACTACCTCGGCACGATCTCAAAGAAAAGAGTCGTGATTTTTATAGACGAAATGCCGTGGCTGGACACTCCTAAGTCCAAGTTTGTCAGGGCTTTTGAATATTTCTGGAATGATTGGGCCTCCTCGCGTAACGAACTGATGGTGGTCATTTGCGGTTCCGCGACGACATGGATGAATGACAATGTCATTTCCCAGAAAGGCGGACTGCACAATCGTGTCACCAGGAAAATTAAGCTGTCTCAGTTCAATCTTCATGAAACCTCTCTTTTTCTTGCCAAGAAAGGTATCAAGTGGACAAATCACCAGATCGCGGAGTGCTATATGATTCTCGGAGGCACCCCGTATTACCTTGATCTTCTCCACAAAGGTTATAGTCTGCCGCAGAATGTCGATTTCTTGTTCTTTCGGAACAACGCGGAACTGGAAGGTGAATATGATGTCCTATTGAAATCCCTGTTTAAGGACTCACAGACATACCGGCGTGTGATTGAACTTCTTGCGAAGCGTTCCAAGGGTATGACGAGAAAGGAGATGTGCGAAGAACTGAATTTTTCCGATGGCGGAGCATTCACAACCATTCTCGAAAATCTGAGGAATTGTGATTTCATAAGGTCATATTCAGCGTTCGGAAAGAAGGACCGGGACACGATGTATCAGCTTGGAGACATGTTCATACTCTTCTATCTCAAGTTTGTCAAGAATGGTGGTGGTAAGGACGAGGCCTTCTGGTCGAATTCAATCGATGATCCCGCGAGGCGTGTTTGGTCGGGATATGCCTTTGAGCAGTTGTGTCTCAGTCATATTCCCCAAATCAAGGAGGCTTTGGGCATCCGTGGCATTCTCAGCAACGTCTGCTCCTGGTACAAGAAGGGTGACAACGCGAAGGGAATAAAAGGTCATCAGATAGACATCTTGATAGAACGTCGGGATCAGGTGATAAATGTCTGCGAGGCAAAATTTTCCAACAGGCCATACGTTGTGACCGGAAAATATCTTCAAGAAATGTATGAACGGATGGAGGATTTCCGCGACACGGTGAAAACCAACTCCGCCCTGCACCTCACAATGATCGCGTCAGCCGGACTTGCCTCAAATGAATATTCCGCTGAAATCCAGAGCGTTGTGACACTTGATGACCTTTTTAAGAGTTGATGAACACTCTGCGTTTTCTTCTAAACAGGCCGGATTGGCGGAATGATGTTGTAAAAGCCTGATAGTTTGCCAGCCCGGTCTTTTTTCCATACCTTTGCCATCGTAAAAGCAAGAAATTAATGGCGGACAATAAAAAGGAAGTGGAGCGGGCGGAGCTTCACCGGACCATTTGGGCTATAGCGGATGAGATGCGAGGCTCAGTGGATGGTTGGGATTTCAAGTCATACATCCTTGGGATGCTCTTTTACCGATACATCAGCGAGAACATCACCACCTACATAAACCGTGGTGAATGGGAGACCGGCAACAAGGACTTCAACTATGCGGATCTTGACGATGCGCAGGCCGAAGGCATAAGGGAGGAAATGGTGAATGTCAAGGGGTTCTTCATCCTCCCGTCACAGTTATTCGAGAATGTGTGCAGGACTTGTGATGCCGATCCGAACCTGAATATGACTCTTGAAGGCATCTTCTCATCCATCGAAAACTCTGCGAAAGGCACTGAAAGCGAAGATGACTTCAAAGGCCTGTTCGCTGACCTTGACGTGAACAGCAACAAGCTGGGCGCCACCGTCATCAAAAGGAATGAAAAGTTGGTCAAGCTCCTGCGGGGCATCAAGTCGATGAGATTAGGCGACTATCAGGACAACACCATTGATGCTTTCGGTGATGCATACGAATACTTGATGGGAATGTATGCATCCAATGCCGGAAAGAGTGGCGGTGAATATTACACCCCGCAGGAAGTGAGTGAACTCTTGACAAAACTTGCCACTGTCGGCAAGACTGAGGTCAATAAGGTTTACGACCCGGCCTGCGGTTCAGGTTCGTTGTTGCTGAAAGCCGCGAAAATACTCGGCAAGGACAATGTGAGACAAGGTTTTTTCGGGCAGGAAATCAACCTTACCACATACAACCTGTGCAGAATCAATATGTTCCTGCACGACATCGACTATGACAAGTTCGACATAGCCTGCGAGGACACTCTTCTTTCTCCGCAGCACTGGGATGATGAACCTTTCGAGGTGATCGTGTCAAATCCTCCATATTCAACCAAGTGGAAGGGAGATGATGACATCACCCTGATAAATGATCCGAGGTTCGCTCCCGCTGGGGTTCTGGCACCGAAGTCGAAGGCGGATCTTGCATTCATCATGCACTCTCTTTCATGGCTTGCCAGCAACGGCACGGCTGCGATAGTATGTTTCCCTGGAGTGATGTATAGGGGAGGAGCCGAGAAGAAAATCAGGCAATATCTCATTGACAACAACTTTGTGGATTGCATCATACAGCTTCCAGACAACCTTTTCTTCGGGACAAGCATCGCAACCTGCATCATGGTTTTGAAGAAGGCGAAGAAGGACAACTGCACTCTGTTCATCGACGCCACAAAAGAATGTGTCAAGATCACCAACAGCAACAAGCTTACCGATGAGAACATCCAGCATATTCTTAATCTCTTCACGGACAGAAAGGATGTGAGGTATGTCAGCAAGCTGGTGACCAATAATAAGATAGCTGATGCTGATTACAACTTGTCTGTCTCAACTTATGTGGAGCAGGAGGACACCAGAGAAAAGGTGGATATTGTGAGGCTCAATGCCGAACTTGCTGAGATAGTGGAGAAAGAGAAGGTGTTGAGGGCGGAGATCGACAAGATTATAAAAGAAATAGAAGTATAATGTCTCTGTGTCATTTCAGAATGGAGAGGAATGACGAAGCCGCCCGTGTGTTGGACGGCTCCGATACAGACGGGTATGCAGACAAGGCCGTGGGCCTACCGTTTACGGTAGTGGGCCTTCACGTAGACCTTCTTGCCTCTGAGCATTCTGAAATGGCCTCTGACAAAAACCGGTTTGTGAGCGTCTTTGCACTCTGTGCGGGAGCGCTCGTCAAGCTTTATTTTAATTGAAATATTGATCATTTATGTGACGATTTTATTTACTTGAGAGCTGAGAGCGGCCTTTAGAGTACATCCGTCCGTATTTCTCTAAATAAAAAAGCACCTGCCCGTAGGCAAATGCTTTTTCAAAAATCAAGCTTGAAGAGAACTCCAATCGTCTTGATCAACATTTCAAGCACAAAGATAAAGATTTTAAAGGAAATAGCAATACTTTGCAAAAGATAATGAGTAAGTTGGAAGAGCTGATACAACAATATTGTCCTGACGGTGTGGAATGGATGCCGCTTAAGGATATAGCAACGCAATGGTATAGAGGTGCGGGCATCAAAAGAGAAGAAGTAAGTGAAGATGGTATTCCGTGCATAAGATACGGTGAAATACATACGACTTATAGTATCTGGTTTGACGAATGTGTATCGCATACGGAAGAAAACAAGCAGATATCAAGAAAATACGCAGATTACGGGGATATTTTGTTCGCAATCACAAGTGAAGATATTCCATTTATAGGTAATAGTGTGGCATATGTTGGATCGGAAAGGATATTGGTTGGAGGGGATATTGTGGTAATGAAGCATAGCCAGAATCCTAAATATATAGCCTATGCCCTTTCGACAAATGATGCGATTAAGCAGAAAGGTAAAGGAAAAGTCAAAAGTAAGGTGGTTCATACCAATGTTCCATCTTTACAAGAGATAGTAATCCCTGTGCCACCGCTTCCGGTGCAGGAGGAGATTGTAAGAATCTTGGATATTTTTACAGAATTGCAGGCAGAATTGCAGGCAGAATTGCAGGCAGAATTGCAGAAAAGGAAGTCTCAATATAGTTATTATCTTGATAACTTATTGAGTTTCAATAAGTGGGGGGGGGTATCAAACAGAAATAAGACGGATGAAGTTGAAGGATGTATGCATGAAGACTAATAATATCAAATGGAAATCTGCGACAGGGCAATACCGATATATTGATTTGTCGTCCGTTGATATCCAAACACACAGCATTATTTCTGCAATAGAAATAGATAAGATGTCTGCACCAAGTCGAGCTCAACAAATTGTTCAAGGGAATGATGTCATTTTTGCCACTACTAGGCCGACCCAAATGAGAGCCTGCATAATTCCCACCGAATATAATGGCGATATATGCAGTACTGGATATTGTGTGTTGAGAGTTGATAAAAAGATATTATTACCAAGGTTTTTGTTCTTTTCCTTGACAGTTAGTAATTTCAAGACATATTTATCAAATAACCTTACACTCGGCAATTATCCTTCAATATCCAATAGCGCATTGCTGGAATATGAAGTTCCTGTTCCCTCTTTGGCAGACCAGCAGAAGATAGTCTCCATCCTTGACCGCTTCGACCGCCTTACAAATGACCTTTCTTCCGGTCTTCCTGCGGAGATGAAAAAGAGACGCCAACAATACGAGTATTACAGGGATAAACTTTTATCCTTCAAGAGAAAGGGAGCATAACAGAAAACAAGAAGCATAATAATGACACAATACAATATCATCACCGAAAGTCAGGAATACACCGTGGTTGCTGAGTATGACCACGTGGCAACTCCAGCCGAAAGCTACCAGAGCGAGGCTGACCTGGAAAAGGAGTTCATCCGTCTCCTTGGGGAGCAAGGCTATGAGTATCTTCCTATCCACACGGAAGCAGATCTCGTCAAGAACCTGCGCTCACAGCTGGAAAAACTCAACTCCTATCACTTCACGGATAATGAATGGACTCGGTTCTTTAGTGAATGCATAGCCAACAAGAACGATGATATTGTGGCCAAGACCGCCAAGATACAAGATGATTATATTCAGGTCCTAAGAAGAGACACCGGTGAGAGCCGGAACATCTGGCTCATAGACAAGGACAATATTCATAACAACTTCGTCCAGGTCATAAACCAGTATGTCGAGGAGGGTGGGAACTATGACACCCGTTATGATGTGTCCATCCTTGTCAATGGCCTTCCACTTGTGCATATTGAACTCAAAAGAAGAGGTGTCCAGCTAAAAGAGGCCTTCAACCAGATAAACAGATACCAAAGGGATAGTTTCTGGGCAGGGTGCGGGTTGTATGAGTATGTGCAGATATTCGTCATAAGCAACGGTACAAACACCAAGTATTACTCGAACACCACCAGAGCGAACCACATCAAAGAACAGGAGACAGGCGGGAGGAACAAGTCAAAGAAGACCAGCAACTCATTCGAGTTCTCATCATTCTGGGCGGACGGCAACAACAAAGTCATCACGGATCTTCTGGACTTCACCAAGACATTCTTCTCAAAGCACACCCTGCTGAACATCCTTACAAAGTATTGTGTTTTCACCAGCGAGAGGATGCTGATGGTGATGAGGCCTTACCAGGTTGCCGCCACGGAAAGGATCATACAGAGGATAAATGTAGCCAATAACTACAAGTTTTACGGCAGCATCAAGGGAGGAGGATACATCTGGCACACCACAGGCTCTGGAAAGACTCTCACATCATTCAAGACCGCACAGCTGGCATCAAGGCTGCCTTACATCGACAAGGTTCTCTTTGTCGTGGACCGCAAAGACCTTGACTACCAGACGATGAAGGAATATAACCGATTCGAGGAAGGAGCGGCAGACGGAAACTCTTCCACTGCCGTGCTTCAAAGACAGCTGGAGAACAAGGATAAGAATGACGGTTATCACGATTACCGCATCATCATCACCACCATCCAAAAGCTATCCATCTTTGTCCAGAAGAACAAGAATCATCCCGTGTTCCAGCAGAGGGTGGTGATAATCTTCGATGAGTGCCACAGGAGCAACTTTGGTGAGATGCACTCAGCCATCACAAAGAACTTCAAGAAATACAATCTGTTCGGCTTCACTGGCACCCCTATATTCGCACAGAATGCAGGGACGGGCGGAGATTTGAACTTGAAGACCACTCAGCAGGCATTCGGGGACAAGCTCCACACCTACACTATTGTGGATGCCATCAACGATGAGAACGTCCTTCCGTTCAGGATTGACTATGTGAACACCTTCAAGGAAAGAGACAACATCTCTGACGAGCGGATTTCCGCCATAGACAGGGAAAAGGCGATGCTTTCGCCAGAAAGGATAGCGAAGGTGTCCAGGTATATTCTTGAGCACTTCGACCAGAAGACCAAGAGAAGTTCATACTATTCTTTCCGCGTCCTGGATGATATTCATAAGGTGGCAAGCGCCAAGAAAGGGGCTGTTGTTTTTGAACATAAGACAGAACAGAGACTTAACGGCTTCAACGCTATGTTCGCGGTGGCTTCCATCCCTATGGCCAAGGCCTACTACAATGAGTTCAAAAGGCAGCAGTCTGAACTGCCGGAAGCACAGAGGCTCAAGATAGCCACCATTTACAGTTATGGTGCGAATGAAGAGGAGGTTGACGGAATACTCGCGGAAGAGAACCCAGAAAGCACCACACAACTTGACCAGCAGTCAAGGGATTTCCTTGAAGGAGCCATACAGGACTACAATAGGATCTTCTCCACGAACTATGACACTTCCTCCGACAAGTTCCAGAACTATTATAAAGACTTGTCGTTGAGGATGAAGAACCGGCAGGTGGATCTGCTGATAGTGGTGAATATGTTCCTTACTGGCTTCGATGCCACCACACTCAACACCCTGTTCGTGGACAAGAACCTCAAACAGCACGGTCTGATACAGGCGTTCTCAAGGACGAACAGAATACTGAACTCCGTCAAGACTTTCGGTAACATCGTCTGTTTCAGGGATCTCCAGCAGGCTACGGATGATGCCATCGCCCTGTTCGGTGACAAGGATGCAAGCAGTATTGTGGTGCTGAAAGACTTTCTGTCTTATTATGACGGTTACGACACGGAGAAAGGAAAGCACTGTTATGGCTATAAGGAACTGGTGGAGCAACTTCAAAGCGAGTTCCCGGATGGTCAGCCTGTTGTGGGAGAAGAAGCGGAGAGGCGGTTTGTGGCTCTCTTTGGAAGCCTTCTCAAATCCATCAACATACTCTCTACCTTTGACCAGTTTGAGGGAAAGAAAATAATAACTGACAGGCAGTTGCAGGATTATCAGAGCAATTATCTCGATCTTCAGGAGAAATGGCATCACCGCAAATCTGGCGACAAGGAGAACATAAATGATGATCTTGTGTTTGAGACTGAGCTTATCAGGCAGGTGGAAGTCAACATTGACTATATTCTTCTTCTTGTCCAGAAATATCACGACGGCAACTGCACGAACAAGGAGATACTTGTCAGCATCTCCAAAGCCATCGGTTCTAGCATTCAGCTAAGGAGCAAAAAGGAACTTATAGAGAACTTCATCGGCAGCGTGAATGCCGACACAGATGTGGAAAAGAGCTGGAAAGACTTTGTCCAACGTCAGAGGGACGAAGACCTGGAGGAGATCATAGAGAGTGAGCATCTCAAACCGCAGGAGACGGAAAAATTCATAGAGAGCTGTTTCCGGGACGGACAGGTAAGAACCACCGGAACTGACATTGACAAGATACTCCCTCCGATGTCAAGGTTCGGTGGAAGCAGGCAGGAAAAGAAGAAATCTGTCATCGAGAAGCTACGGGCATTCTTTGAAAGATACTTCGGATTGTGATTTTTCGCAGGTAATTAACACTATACTATATGAACATCAAACATTGCATCATTGTCGCGCTGGCCGCACTGTTGGGGTGCCAGGCCATTTCTGCGCAAGAAAAGGAATTTACCGAACACCTTGATCAAAAGGTGGTTACGGAGGGGAACGCTATGACACGGAGGCACGAGACAGTGTTCTTTGACACGGCCAAAGACGCTTTGTCGGAGGAGATCGAATCGAGTACAAACTACTCATCTCTCAACGGTGTGTGGAACTTCCGCTATTACGATTCCGTACAGGACATGCTGGCGGATCCCCACAAGGCTCCATCGACCATCAAAGTCCCTGGAAACTGGGAGGTTCAAGGATTTGGTACGGCCATTTATGTTAACCATCCGTACGAATTTTGCCCGAAGAATCCTCAGCCTCCGAGGCTCCCTGACCGGATTCCTACGGGAGTATATTCAAGAACAATTACTCCTGTGTTTGGATCGGGGGAGAAGTGCTACTTGAATCTCTGCGGGGTGAAAGGTGGCGCGTATGTCTTTGTCAATGACAGGTTTGTCGGCTATAGCGAGGACTCGAAGGATTTGGTCCGCTACGACATCACTCAGTACGTGGAAAGCGGCAAGGAGGCAGACTTGCGTCTTGTTGTCACAAGATGGAGCACAGGCAGTTATCTTGAGTGCCAGGACTTCTGGCGCATCAGCGGAATTGAGCGGGATGTCTATCTGGCAAGGGAGCCGGCCACCGTTCCAGAGGATTTTGACTGGAATGTGGTTTCTACACTAGATGATGACCTCTGCACGGGAGATTTCCGGTTGAGCGTCAACTCCTCGAAGCCGATCAATGTCAGCTGGACCCTTTTGGATGCTCAGGGCAACGAGACTGCAAAGGGTACTACCGAGACTGTTCAAGGCGTAAAACAATGGCAATCAGCGATAAAAGAAGTTAGGAAATGGTCTACTGAGACTCCGGAACTCTACACTTTGTTGCTTTGTGTCGAAGGAAAATACGCCAAGGCCGATGTAGGTTTCCGTCGTCTGGAGATTGTCGGCAACCGGTTCCTTGTAAATGGTCAGCCAGTCAAGTTCAAAGGAGTCAACATCCACGAACACAATCAGTTCACAGGACATTATTTAACCAAGGAAGACATCATGACTGACCTTCGGCTGATGAAGGAGCACAACATCAACGCCATCAGGACCAGCCATTATCCTCTTCCGCGCCTTTTCTACGAACTGTGCGACAAGTACGGATTCTACGTCTATGACGAGGCCAACATCGAATCCCACGGAATGGGCTACAACCTCACCAGAACCCTTGGCAACAACCCTGACTGGCTCCCTCAGCACCGAGACAGGATTCTGAACATGTACTACCGGACCCGCAACTATCCTTGCGTGACGATTCTCTCGCTTGGCAACGAGGCTGGAAACGGATGCAACTTCTACGACACTTACCGGGAGCTGAAAGCCTTAGAAAAGGACGGGCAGAATAGGCCAGTCTGCTACGAACGCGCTGAGTATGAATGGAACACAGACATGCTCGTTCCGCAATACCCAGGTGCCGAGTGGTTCCGCAAGATGGGGGAGAGCGACTACCCGAAGCCAGTTGTGCCTTCTGAATATTCCCACGCGATGGGCAATTCCAACGGTTCGCTCGACCGCCAGTGGAAGTACATCTATGAATATCCTAACCTTCAAGGCGGCTTCATTTGGGACTGGATTGACCAGGGGCTTTACGAGACCGACAACGAAGGGAAGATGTTCTGGGCTTACGGTGGCGATTACGGTGAGCACACTCCGAGCGATGGCAACTTCAACTGTAATGGAGTCATCGCTCCGGACCGTACGCCTCATCCTGCCATGGCAGAGATCAAGCACGTCTATCAAGATGTGAAAGTTTCAGCTGAGGACCCTACTTTAGGCTTGTTTAAGTTGTATAATAGGTTCTATTTTAGGAGTTTGAGTAGGCATATTCTTAAATGGACAGTAACTGCTGATGGAAATCAAATTGCCTCTGGAACTGAAAGGCTGTCAGCCGCTCCTCAGTCTGAGGAAACCATCAGTGTGAAACTCCCGAAACTGCCTTCAGGCAAGGATTGTCTGATCACCTTTATGGTTCTTACCAATGAGGCTGAAGGGTTGCTTCCTAAAGGGTACGTGATTGCTTATGACCAAATCAAACTGTCTGATGCCAAGAGACTTGACCCGCCATCAATGGCAAAGAGCATCAAAGCCACCGAGACTGAAAACGCGCTTACTCTGGAAAGCCGCGAGGCAGCTGTGGTCTTTGACAAAGCGCTTGGGTGTCTACAGTCATATTCATTTAAAGGAAAGAATATGTTCAACGATGATTTCGGGCTTAGGCCACTGTTCTGGCGTGCCCCGACCGACAATGACTACGGCAACGGAATGCCGTCCCGCTGTCAGGCATTCAAGACTTCCAGCCGTGAGTTCAACGTCAAGGCTGATTTCGATGGGGAGTCGATTGTTGCGGAATATTCATTGGCGAGCGGGAACATATTCACAGTCCGCTACACTCTTCTTGAAGGAGGCGTTCTTTCGGTATCTTCTGATTTTAAGGGTGTCAAGTCTGACAAACCGGTCGATGTGCCGCGTATCGGATTTAGAATGAGGCTGCCGGCCTCCGATGATTCGTTCACTTATTACGGAAGAGGGCCAGAGGAAAACTACAGCGACAGGTTCAGCGGAACCCTCGTGGGAAAATATTCATCATCAGCTGCGAAAGAATATTTCCGCTACGTGCGTCCGCAGGAATGCGGCCATCACACTGATTGTGGATATCTTACTATAGGTGGTATGGCCATTCGTTCGGAACGTTTCGAGTTCAACGCCCTTCGCTGCTCTGTTGAGGATCTTGATTCCGAAGAGGCTGTTCAGCACGACTATCAGTGGGAGTACAAAGACCCATTGTCCAAGAATGATCCAGCCAAGGCAAAGAACCGTCTTCGTCGTCAAACCCACATCAATGACTACTCTGAGAGAGACTTCGTTGAGGTTTGCGTTGATTATGCCCAGAGCGGGATTGGGGGCTACGATAGTTGGGGCTCCAGACCTGACTCCGACAGATGCCTTTGGAACGACAAGGACTATTCCTTCCGCTTTGCAGTTGTGCCGAATAAGGCAATGAGTGCCGAGAAGTCTATGCGCTATGATTTTTAGGTAATTTTCGACTAATTGAATATCTTTGTGTCAGAAACATATTAACACTAAGTAATAATGAAATTCAGAAATTTGTTTGCCATTCTATCGCTTGTTCTGGCGGTATCTTGTGCTACTTCCCAAGAGGAAGGTCCAATCAAGGTTGAGACTCCGGTACGTCCTGCCGGCCAGGAAAACGTTCTTGGGCTGACTGTTCCTGCAATGGACACTGTTCGTGTCGGCTTTGTCGGCATCGGGATGCGTGGCTCTGATGCTGTCGCACGCTACACCTACATTCCGGGAGTGAAGATTACTGCCCTCTGCGATGTTGAGGCGGACCGTGTAGAGAAGGCTCAGAAGACATTGGAAGATAGAGGATTCCCTCAGGCTGCGGGTTATTCCGGAAACACTGAGTCCTACAAGGAACTCTGCGAACGTGATGACGTTGATCTTGTCTACATCTGTACAGACTGGAAGCATCACGTTCCGATTGCCCTCTATGCGATGGAACACGGTAAGAATGTAGCCGTTGAGGTTCCTGCGGCTGCGTCTCTTGAAGACATCTGGGCTCTTGTGAACATGTCTGAGAAGACACGCAAGCATTGTATGATGCTTGAGAACTGCTGCTATGATTTCTATGAGATGACAGTTCTGACTATGGCTCAAAAGGGCCTGTTTGGCGAGATCATTCACGGAGAAGGCTCTTATCATCATAATCTGGATCCGTTCTGGAATGCCTACTGGAACAACTGGAGACTTGATTTCAATAAGGCCACCAAGGGGGATGTTTATTCCACCCATGGCCTTGGTCCAGTCTGCCAGGTCATGAATATTCATCGTGGAGATCGTTTCAAGACTCTCGTTGCCATGGAAACCAAGACAGTCAACGGTCCTAAGCACGTCGAGGCCAAGACCGGTGAGAAATGCGATGATTTCCAGAATGGAGACCTCACGATGACAATGATCTCCACGGAGAAGGGCAAGACCATCCTTGTGGAGCACGATGTGATGACCCCACGTCCTTACAGCCGTATGTACCAGATTGTCGGCAGTGATGGTTATGCTGGCAAGTACCCAACTCAGCAGATTTGCTTGCGTGACAATGCTGCAGAAGGTACTTCTACTGATTTCCAGAACCTTGGTCGCGAGGTTGTCTATTCAGGAGACAGGCTGAAAGCTCTGATGGAGGAGAACCGTAACCCTATCCTAACTCCAGAGCTTGAGGCTCTTGCGAAGGAAGTCGGTGGCCACGGTGGAATGGACTTCATCATGGACTACCGTCTGATCTACTGCCTCAGGAACGGTCTTCCTCTCGACATGGATGTCTATGACATGGCCGAATGGTGCTGCCTCACCGAGCTCGGAAGAATCTCGATGGAGAACGGCAACGCCCCTGTCGAGGTCCCTGACTTCACCCGTGGCGCATGGGACCAGATCAAAGGCTTCTCCTACGCCTTTGCCAAATAAAATCATCGTGGCGGATAACTGCTTGTCTGTCAGCATAATAAGCAATGACCTTGTGTTAAATTCGGCACAAGGTCATTGCTTTTGTCGCTGAGTGTCAGAGTGTTACTTGCCACGCTGACTTAGCGGAAATTTTCGTACTCTGGCATTCCGAGGCCTGAGATGAAGTCCTTGAATTGCTTGTCGTCCTTTGGGCAGATTAGGAGGACGTCACCAGTGTCAACAACGATGTAGTCTTTCAGGCCTTTGATTGCGTAGAGTTTCTTTTTGTCACCGCAGACTAGCATGCTGTCCTTGTTGCCTTCACCGAGAATCTTGTCAGTGAACACAACGTTTCCGTCCTTGGTTTTATTGCTGATGTTCCTGTAGAGGGAGTCCCAACTGTCTATGTCTGACCAACCGAAGTCTCCGCAGCAGAGCCAAGCACGGTCGGTTTTCTCCATAACACCGTAGTCAATAGAAATTTTAGGGCAGTCTGAATATGCTTTCTCAATGAAAAGCTGTTCATCATAGCTTCCCAAAGCGTCTTCCCAACCGGTGAACAATGATGTGACATCGGGAATATACTTCTCCATCTCCTCCTTGATGACAGAAGCCTTCCACGCGAATATTCCTGAGTTCCAGTAAAATTCACCGGTTTTGCAGAACACCTCAGCGAGAGCTTTGTCTGGTTTTTCAGTGAAGGTCTTTACCTTCAAGGGAGCACCGGAGTCGGAGAACTCCTTGCTTCCAGTCGCCTGAATGTAGCCGTAACTAGTGTCAGGTTCGGTAGGGTGGATTCCCAAAGTCATGAGTGCTGGTTTGCTTTCTGCATATTCCATCATTTTGATCACCGCTGCCTTGAAGTTCTCTTCGTCAGAGATAATGTGATCTGCCGGGGTAGCGATGATTGTTGCCTGTGGATTTCTCTTGAGGATGCTGTAGGTTGCATAGGCTATGCAAGGGGCAGTGTTGCGTGCGTAGGGTTCCAGAAGCAGATTCCCTTCTGGAAGTTCTGGAATCTGTGCCCGGACGAGATAAGAGAATCTGGTCAGGGTGACAATGATGATGTTTTCTGATGGGACGATTCTTGAAAATCTTTCGTAAGTGCTTCTTATAAAAGACGTCCCTGTCCCAGCTATGTCGAGGAATTGTTTTGGCTTAGAGTCTCTACTAATCGGCCAGAAGCGGTTCGCAGTGCCTCCGGCCATGATGACACAGTAGCGGTTATTGTTGTTCATTGTATCTTAGTGCTTAGCAAAATGTTCCTAAATCGTCAGAGGTACATAGGGTAGTACGCATTCGGGAACCATTCCACAATCTCTTCTCCTCCATCAAAAGTCACTGCCACGACATCAAAATTGACGTCCAGCTCAGTGGAAATCCTTTTGTCCTTTGCTGTGTGAAGGTACCTAAGTGCTGCATCTGCAACCTTCCTCTGCTTGCTCACAGTCACATTCTCCTCAGGGGAGACGGCCACAGGTGCAACCCGGCTTTTGACCTCAACAAAATGCACACCATTTCCGTCAAGTGAAATGATGTCTATTTCCAAATGTCCGGCTCTAAAGTTCCTATCAATAATAATATGCCCTTTGTTGATAAGAAATTCACAAGCAACGTCCTCTCCTCTTCGACCCAACGTCATGCGCGGGGTCCCCTGTCTCTCTAAAGCTTTCATAGTTTATAATATATAAGGTCTATCCAAAAGTGACGATTGTTACTCCAGACCCTCCGAACTGAACTTGTTCATCGTGGACGGAAGTCACACCCGGAATTGTCCTTAGATACCTCTGTAGCTCATCGCGTAGGGCTCCTGTTCCCTTCCCGTGGATGATTCGCACAGAGCCGATGTTCAGCATGATCGCATCATCAATGTAGTGAGTGACTATGTCTAAGGCATCGGAGACGCGTTCCCCTCGTACGTCAAGCTCAGGAGAGAATGCCAATCTTCGTTCCCTTAGTCCGGAATCGTCCTGTGTGGAGCGAGGCTTGATTGTTTCCCGAATCGAGGCTTTATATTCATTGGAAGAGATTCGCTCTACTCGGTCAAGTGGCATTTTGCTGGTGATGTTGCCGATGGCCACTGTCACTGATTTATTGGACACTCGGATCACCTCGCCTGCCATTCCATTGACCTTTACGCGGACCTTTTCACCGACTTTCAGAACTCCGCTACGGAACGTCTCCGGGGATTCTTCCTGTGCTTCGTTCTGAGGCTTCCCTTTGCGCGCACCCTTGCGTATCTTTCTGTCTTCTAGCTGCTTAAGCTTTTTCTCGATGTAATCATCGTGATTCTTTCGCTCGCTTTCCTTCTTAAGCTGAAGACTAGTCATGAAGTTCTGGAGCTCTCGTCTGGCATCAGTGGTCTTTTCTTTGTCAGCCTGTGATTCCTTGATCGTGCGTATGGTGTTCTCAATGGTCTTGTTGGCCCCTTGGACAATCTCCTGAGCCTCTTTTTTAGCTTGCTCCAGAATCTCCTTCTTGGTCTGCTTTATACCCTCCAACTCTTTCTGGTAGCGTTCGGTGATGCTTTCTAGAGTCTTGTCGGTGTTCTTTATCCTCTGGAGTTTCTCGTCCAAGGCCCTACGGTTACGCACAATCTTGCGAAGATTCCTTTCCATGCCCACGAACTCCTCTCCAGCCCTATTTTCGGCATCTTTCACAATACTCTCCGGTAGTCCCATCTTACGGGCCAACTCAAAAGCGAATGAGTTACCCGGCATTCCAATGTCTAGTTTGAACAGAGGCTGGATTTTGGCCGCATCGAACTGCATGGCTCCGTTGATGACTCCGGTGTCAGAGCCGGAAGCATACAGCTTGAGATTCGTGTAGTGTGTTGTGATGACCCCATAGACCCCTCTTCTGTCCATTTCGCTGAGGATAGCTTCAGCGATAGCACCTCCTGCTGTAGGCTCGGTTCCGGAGCCGAATTCGTCTATCAGAATCAATGTCTTGTCATCGGCCTCTTCGAGCATCGTCTTCATGTCGTCCAGAAAAGAGCTGTAGGTGCTGAGGTCGTTCTCGATGTTTTGATCATCGCCAATGCTGACCATGATTCTATCGAAAACGGGTAGTTCTGATGTCTCGGAAGTCGGAACAAGCATGCCCCATTGGAACATGTACTGAAGAAGCCCGGTGGTCTTCATGCACACTGACTTACCACCAGCATTCGGCCCTGAAATCAAAAGAATATGTTTAGCTGGTGTCAAGCGTATGGAAACCGGAACAATCGTCTTCTTTTCTTTGCTTAGAGCCCTTTCCAAAAGCGGATGACGTGCTTTGCGAAGATTCATCTCCCCATTGTCAGAGATGATAGGCATTCCAGCCTTGAAATCCAAGGCAACTTGAGCCTTGGCGACAAGGAAATCAATCTCACCGATATATTCAGCAGAATTGATCAAGTCTGGAACATAAGGCCTGACGAAGTCGCTGAAAGCTGCTAGAATGCGTTGGATTTCCAGTGCTTCGTCCGCATGGAGGGTGACAATCTCGTTTTCCAGTTCGATGATCTCGGCTGGTTCGATAAAAGCTGTCTTTCCAGTTGCGGAAGTGTCATAGACGAATCCTTGAATCTTTTTTTTGCTGGAACTGTTGACAGGAATCAACAGCTTTCCATCGCGAACCGAAAGCCCAGCATCTTCGTCCACAAGACCGTCCGCCTGAGCCTGCTTCAAGATGGCGTTTGCCCTTTTTGAGATAGCCCCTTCTTTTGTCTTTATCGCGCGCCTGATTTCCAAGAGTTTGTCAGACGCTGTGTCTTTAACATCTCCGAACTTGTCTAGAATCAGATCAATCCTTCTCTGGACTTCTGGAAAGCACATGATTGAAGAGCTCATCCTTTTTAGATTCGGATAGACTCCATCTTTGGTTGAAATGAAGAAATTAGTCAGCTTCCTGACTGTCTCAACCATTGTACGCAACTTACCCAAAGACAGAAGGTCTATAGTATAGCCAGTGTTTTCCAAAGGTTTGAGAAAATCCAGACAGTCGATGTAACCGTTGGTCGGGAAGTTTTCCTCGAACATCATTATCAGTCTCATCTCGTCTGTTAGAGCCAACCTTGCTCCAATGACATCAGGATCATTGCTAAACCGTTCTTCCGTCACTCTAGCGACAGCATATTCGGTGGAGCATCTGTCGGCCACGAAGGTTCTGACCCTGTCAAATCCCAACTTACTCTCTAGCCTAGTGTCAATCTCTGTTTCGTGTCCCTGCATATTTGTAAATTACCGTTTCCCTTCTTGTGCGTGCTTCTCATCCGGAGCACCCTCGCCTGCGCCTAGAAGGAGTTTAAGTTCGTTGATGTTGCCTATGCTTTTGATGTTGCCCCCACGCACGAAAGAAATCCCACCGGTTTCTTCCGAGACCACGACCACATCAGCATCCGTCTCCTCCGAGATTCCAATTGCTGCCTTGTGCCTCATTCCGTAACGCGCTGGGATGTCGGAGCGTCCTGTGATAGGAAGGGTGCAACGTGCGGCAACGATTCTGTCACCACTGATTATCATCGCCCCGTCATGCAAAGGGGAGTTCTTAAAGAATATGTTCATTATCAGTCTTCTAGTGACTTTTGCATCCACAACGTCACCAGTCTCGATGATGAAATCAAGAGAATCCTTACGAGGAAACACAATCAATGCCCCAGTCTTGTCGGATGACATAGCCCTGCAAGCCTCTGCAATCTCGTTGACTGTTCCTCCTGCCATTTTCTGCTCTTGGATTCCAAGTAGCTTGTTGAAGAAGTCTCGGCTTTTCCCAGCCACACCGTAGCGCGAGCCGAGCTTCATCAGAAAGTGACGCACCTCTGGTTGGAATATTACGATGAGCGCAATCACACCCACATCAATGAACGTCCCCAATAGTGCGTTCATCAATTTCATGTTGAAAGCAGCAACAACCACCCGAAGGACAAATAAGAGGATAACAGCAATGAATATGTTCATTGCAGCAGAACCCCTTATCCATCTGAAAGCCAAATAGATGAATATGGCTACCATCAGTATGTCCAGGATGTCCGCAAACGACAGGTTGAGGAATCCGAATATATTCAAAAGCATCATGGTCACTTTTCGTAGTGCAAAGATAACGATTTCTCTGATTATTAGAGAGTAGGGCTGTGGAAAACTTTGTTAATTGAAAAAAAATCCCTACCTTTGCAGTCCGCAAAATAGTGCGGATTTACGTAAAATATTTATTTACAATTAATTAATTAAACCAATGCCTGGATTAATTGGAAAGAAAATCGGAATGACTTCCGTTTTCGGTGCTGATGGAAAAAATATTCCATGCACCGTCATCGAGGCTGGTCCGTGTGTTGTCACGCAACTGCGTACAGTGGAAAAAGATGGTTATACCGCTGTGCAGCTTGCCTATGACGAAATCAAAGAGATACACGCCAGCGCGCCTCTTATGGGCCATTTCAAAAAGGCAGGAACCACTCCTAAGCGCAAGCTTGTCGAATTCCCGGCAGACTTCAAGAGTGAGCTCAAGCTCGGAGACACCATCAGCGTCTCAGACGTCGTAACAGAAGATGTCAAGTTCGTTGATGTTGTCGGTACTTCTAAAGGTCGTGGCTTCCAGGGTGTTGTTCACCGTCATCATTTCGCTGGTGTAGGCGGAGCGACCCACGGTCAGCACAACAGACTGCGTAAGCCTGGTTCTCTCGGTGCATCATCATGGCCTTCTCGCGTGTTCCCTGGAATGCGCATGGGTGGTCACATGGGCAACGAAAGAGTAAAGGTGTTCAACCTTGAGATTGTTAAGGTTATCCCTGAAAACAATCTTCTCGTCATTAAGGGTTCCGTTCCAGGAGCCAAGGGTTCTTATCTTGCATTAGAGTTTTAGTTATGGAATTACCAGTATTGAAAATTGACGGATCAGAATCCGGAAAGAAGGTTGTTCTTGACGAGAAGGTATTCGGTGTTGAGCCGAACGATCATGCAATCTATCTTGATGTTCTTCAGTACCTTGCTAATCAGCGTCAGGGTACATCCAAGACAAAAGATCGTAGTGAAAACGCACACTCTACCAAGAAGCTCGGTCGCCAGAAAGGTGGCGGTGGTGCTCGTCACGGTAGTTTGAAGTCCAACATCTTCGTTGGTGGTGGTCGCGTGTTCGGTCCTAAGCCTCGTCTCTACAGGTTCAAGCTTAACAAGAAGCTGAAGTCTCTCGCACGTTGCTCAGCTCTTACCTATAAGGCACAAGAGAATGCAATTGTTCTCGTAGAGCCGTTCACTATGGAAGCTCCTAAGACAAAAGAACTCATGCGCATCCTTGATGCCCTCAAGGCTGGCCAGAGAAAGGTTCTCATTGTTCTTCCGGAGAACTCAAACAACATTTTCCTTTCATCACGTAACCTCCCTGAGGTAAAGGTCATCACTGTTGACGAAATCAACACTTACACTATCATGAATGCAAATTCAATGGTGATTGTTGATGGTGTTCAGGATGTTCTTGCAGCCAGGGTCAACCGTTAAAAGCGCAAAGAGATGGGAATTTTAATTAAGCCAATAGTAACCGAGAAGCTCACGGCTGAGACTGAGAAGTACAACCGTTATGGCTTCATCGTTGACAGAGAAGCTAATAAGCTTCAGATAAAGGCTGCGGTAGAGCAGTTCTACAACGTGACTGTAAAGGACGTCAACACCGTGAACTATCACGGAAAGAGGAAGTCTCGCTACAGCAAGTCTGGAATGCTTCGTGGCCGCGCCAATCACTACAAGAAGGCATACGTTACCCTTGCAAGTGAGGACAAGATTGATTTCTACAGTAACATTTAAGGAGGGACAAGGCAATGGCAATCAGAAAATTCAAGCCGACTACTCCTGGTACCAGGAACAAGGCTATCAGTGCGTTTGACGAAATCACTGCCAAGAAGCCGTACAAGGCTTTGTTGGAACCTCTTAAGAGCACAGGTGGTAGAAACAACACCGGCCAGATGACTGTTCGTTATCGTGGCGGTGGACACAAGAGGATGTATCGTATCATCGACTTCCTCCGTACCAAGGATAACATCAAGGCTACGGTAAAGACCATCGAGTACGATCCTAACCGTAGTGCTCGCATCGCTCTCGTAGAGTACGAAGATGGTGTTAAGAAGTACATCATCGCTCCTGCCGGAATCAAAGTAGGACAAGTAATAGAATCCGGATCAGGAATTGCTCCTGAGCTTGGAAACTGTCTCCCTCTCGCGGAGATCCCAGTGGGTACGCTCGTGCACAACATTGAGCTTCGTCCTGGTCAGGGTGCCGCGATGGCTCGTTCCGCTGGTACTTTCGCGCAGCTTGCTGCACGTGAAGGCAACTACGCCATCCTTCGTCTGCCTTCGGGTGAGACCAGAATGGTTCTCGTAGCATGCCGTGCTACCATCGGTACCGTTTCTAACACAGATCATAATCTTGAGTCTTTCGGAAAGGCTGGTCGCTACCGCTGGCTCGGTCGCAGGCCTCACAACCGTGGTGTTGTCATGAACCCTGTTGATCACCCGATGGGTGGTGGTGAAGGTCGTGCCTCCGGAGGTCACCCGCGTTCACGCAAGGGACTTCCTGCAAAGGGTTACAAGACACGTAATCCTAAGGCTACTTCCAACAAGCTTATCATTGAGAGAAGAAAGAAGAAGTAATTAAACGGAATTAAACTTTAAGATTATGAGTCGTTCATTAAGAAAAGGTCCATACATCCAGGAAGCACTGGAGAAGAGAATTCTTGCTATGAATGATGGTAGCAAGAAGAAAGAGGTCGTGAAGACCTGGTCCCGTGCCAGCATGATCTCACCTGACTTCGTAGGCCATACTGTTGCAGTTCATAATGGAAACAAGTTCATTCCTGTTTACATCACTGAGAACATGGTAGGCCACAAGCTTGGCGAATTTGCGCCAACCAGAACCTTCAAAGGCCATTCGGGCAACAATAAGTAGTAATTATCAAAAAAGAGAATTCAATTATGGGAGCTCGTAAAAGATTGATGGCTGAGAAGTTCAAAGAAGCCAAAAAGAATACAGCAGTAGCTAAGTTAAATGATGTTCCTACATCTCCTCGCAAGATGCGTCTTGTCGCTGACACTGTGAGAGGTGTGGAGGTAAACCATGCGATTGACCTTCTTCATTTCTCGAAGAGGCAGCCGTCCGTTCGTCTGGAGAAACTTCTCCGTAGCGCTATCGCTAACTGGGAAGCCAAGAATCCAGATCAGAGCAAAGAACTGGACAACGGCAACGTCTATGTCAAGACAATCATGGTTGGTGAAGGTCGCACACTTAAGAGAATCCGTCCTTGCCCTCAGGGCCGCGCTGGAAGGATCCGCAAGCGTTCAAATCACGTCACCATCATTCTCGACGTAAAGAAACCAACAACAGTAGAGGAGAATAAGTAATATGGGACAGAAGACAAATCCTATTTCTAACAGAATCGGTATCACCCGTGGTTGGGACTCTAACTGGTGTGGTGGTAACTATGCTGAGAAGATCGCTGAGGATTATGAGATCCGTAAGTATCTGACCAACCGTCTTGCCAAGGCTAGCATCTCCAAGATTGTCATCGAAAGAACCCTCAAATTCATTACCGTGACCATTCACGCTGCAAGGCCTGGATTCATCATCGGTAAGGGTGGTGCTGAGGTTGACAAACTTAAGGAAGAGCTTAAGAAAGTCACAAAGAAGGACGTTCAGATCAACATCTTCGAAGTAAAGAGGCCTGAGGTTGACGCCCACATCGTTGCTGACAGCATCGCTCGTCAGATTGAGGGTCGTGTTTCCTACAGAAGGGCTATCAAGATGGCTATCGCTTCAACCATGAGGGTTGGTGCGGAAGGCATCAAGATCCAGATCAGTGGCCGTGTAGGTGGAGCTGAAATGGCTAGAAGCGAAATGTTTAAGGAAGGCCGTACACCTCTGCACACATTCCGTGCTGACATTGACTACGCTCTTGCAGTAGCAAGCACAAAGGTAGGTGCTCTCGGAATCAAGGTGTGGATCTGCAACGGTGAGCGTTACGGCAAACAGGATCTTACTCCTAACACTGCTGCTGCAGCTAACGCACAGGGCGGTTCACGTCCTTCACGCGGAGACCGTGGCGAGCGCAGAGGCGGAGATCGCGGAGATCGTCGCGGCAACCGTGGTGGTCGTGGCCGTCGCAATGACCGTCAGGCTGAGTAGAAATCTCAGACACATGATACTAAGATTGAGTGGTAGGGAATCTCCCTGCCACTCTTTTTTGTTCGTAACTGGCTATCCTAGACATTGAAATGTCTCTATAAAAATGTAAATTTGTAGAACGCTTGAAATAATTAAATCACAATAACACTATGGGTGAATCCAGAAGAAGCTTTTTGAAAAAATCCGCAGCAGGGTTGGCATTGTTCACAATCCTGCCGCGCAATGTGTTCGGTGCTATGGGAGGTGACAAAAAATATGTCGCTCCGAGTGACCAGTTGACACGAGGAATTATTGGTACCGGTGGCATCGGAATGGGCAACCTACACTTTGTAAGTGATGATCGTTGCCGTCTTGTTTCTGTTTGTGATGTGGACAAAAATCATCTCGACAATGCTCTTAAGAAGGGCGTTGAAAAGTTCGGGACAAAACTCCAGGCATATACTGATTGGAGAGATCTTGTGCACGATCCTAACGTGGACATCGTCCACATTGCGACCCCGTCTCATTGGCACGGAATCATGGCCGTTGAGGCTTGTCGGGCTGGCAAGGACATCTTCTGTGAGAAACCTATGACCAGGACGATAGGAGAAGGCCAGAAGGTCGTGGAGGCCGTGAACAAGTACGGCAGAATCTTCCGTCTGGACACATGGTTCCGGTTTAAGGACACATTCTACGGTCTTGGCACCACGGTTGAACCGCTCAAGAAACTCGTGCAGAGCGGACTTCTCGGTTGGCCTTTGACTGTGAGGATCTCCGGAGCCACGGGATTCACATGGAAATTCTATTGGACCGGCAAGGAAAATCTTGTGCCTCAGCCTGTTCCGGCAGAGTTAGACTACGACATGTGGCTCGGCCCGGCTCCTTACAAACCATACAACCCTCATCGTGTGCACCAGACATTCCGTGGCTACTGGGACTACGAATCAGGCGGCCTTGGAGACATGGGGCAACACTACATCGACCCTGTCCAGTATATTCTCGGAAAGGACGACACCTTCCCTGTGAAAGTAGAGGTGGATGCTCCTGCGCAGCACCCGGACGCTGTGGGAATATGGCGAAGCATCACCTACACCTATGCCGACGGTTGTAAGATCATCCTTGAGGGCGAAGGCTTCGAGAGCAAGGGCAAGGTGCCTTACATCGAGGGCCCTAACGGCAAGGTTTACAAAGGATTCGAGTGCACGATTCCTAACGTGATGGACGTGATTAATTCGCTTCCTGATCCTGAGCCTCGTCACACCGACTTCCTTGAGTGCGTGAGAACCCGCCAGAAATTCGCGCTGGCTGAGGACAATGGTCATCATAGCTGCACGATCGTCAACATCGGAGCCTGTGCCCTGCGTCTAGGCAGAACCTTGAATTTCGATCCGGACAAGCAGCTCTTCATTGACGATGACGCTGCCAACCAGCTCATCAACCAACCTATGCGTGCCCCTTGGGGTTCAATGATCCTTTAATATGTTCCTGAATATGAAGAAATTAATCTCATCCATACTATTCCTTGCCGC
>DBKH01000015.1 GCA_002297815.1 Bacteroidales bacterium UBA755
TGTAGCCGGCGGCTATCTTGCCAGCCAGCAGAGGGTCTTCGGAATAATATTCAAAGTTCCTTCCGCACAGCGGATTGCGCTGGATGTTGATGCCTGGGGCAAGAAGAACGTCCACCCCATATTCAAGAACCTCGTTGCCGATGGCTTCACCGACTTCCTCGACAAGCGAAGGATTCCAGGTGGAGGCGAGTGAGGTCCCTATCGGGAACTTGGTGCAGGGACGGTCGTCAATCCTGACTCCGGCAGGGCCATCGGCCAGCACAATTGCCGGGATTCCGAGCCTTTCGACCGGATGAGTCGTCCCGGCTGCACCTTTCACATAGAGAGTAGTGTAGCCAACGCCAGTAAAAGCCTTGGCACCGCTGCCGACCAGTAGGGCAGCCTTCTCCTCAGTCGTCAACTCGTTGACAATCTGAGAAATGTTGTCACCGTTCAGCTTCAGTGGCGAACCAGCGAGCAGAACGGTGACCAAGAGTGAGCCTATCATCATGGGTTATGACTTGTCCATCATAGTGAATATCCTTCCGCGAACCTCCTCGATGGTCCCTGTGCCGTTGATCTCCTCGTATTTTCCGGCCTTCTTGTAGTACTCTACAAGCGGTTCGGTCTTCTCGTGGTAGGTCTTGATGCGGTTGTTGATTGTCTCGTCCTTGGCATCATCCGCACGGCCTTCGATGGCGGCTCTGTGCTTGATGCGCTCCTTGATCATCGTGTCAGGGATCATGATGGAGACAACAGAGGTGACAGCCTCACCGTTCTTGGCGAGCATCTTGTCAAGAGCCTCGGCCTGTGCGATAGTGCGAGGGAATCCGTCAAGAAGGAATCCGGACACTCCGGTAACTGTCTTGAACTTGTTCTCGATCATGCCTTCGACAACCTCGTCCGGAACAAGCTCACCGGCATCGATCAGAGCCTTAGCCTTGAGTCCGAGCTCTGTGCCCTTAGCGATCTCACCGCGGAGAAGTTCTCCTGTGGAGATGTGGCAGAGATTGTACTTTTCAACCATTGCAGAGGCCTGAGTGCCTTTCCCGGCACCCGGAGGGCCAAATAGAATAAAATATTTCATATCTGTGTCCAATACATAAATATCTTTGAGATTTCTTCCAAGCTCGTTGTAGTCAAGGCCGAATCCGACGATGAAGTCATCAGGAATCTCCATGGCAACATAGTCAAGCTTCACATCCTTTGTGTAGGATGCCGGTTTGAGGAGCATCGTGCAGATCTTGGTCTCGGCTGCCCCCTTCTCCTTTAGAATCTCCTTAAGCTCCACGATTGTGTTGCCGCTGTCCACGATGTCCTCCACAATGATGACGCGCTTGCCTTCAATGCTTCTTGTCAACCCCATCGTTTCCCTGACCTTTCCGGTCGTGTGCGTCCCGTCGTAGGATGAAAGCTTGATGCAGATAAGCTCACAGTTGAACGAGAGTCTCTTCATCAGTTCAGAAGTGAACATCAGTGATCCGTTCAAGACACAAAGGAGTACCGGGCAGTCTGTACATCCATTGAAGTCATGGTTAATCTTCTCGGCCACATTGTCGATGGCTTTCTCAAGTTGCTCGTTCGTAATGAACGGCTTGAAAGACTTGTCAAATAGTCTGACGTTGCTCATTGCGGTTCGTTCTTTATTGTAAAAAACAAAATTAGGCATTATTCCTTAAATAAACAGAAAAATCAAGCCTATGTTTTATTTTTCTTTTCGTTTTTTACGTTTATTAACCTTAACTTGCCGGCCTGAACCTGAACGTGAAGGAAATGCTGCCCATGGGGCATAAATATCAATAATCATGAATATGTTGAAAAACTTCATCACCGCACTGTTGGCGCTGACGACTGTCTCTATTAATATGACCGCTCAGTCCGATGAGCGTATGATGGCGATGCTCTACCTGTGCGGAGTTGATTCCGAGGAGGAACTGGACGAGCAGGAGGTGGAGCGGTTCGCTGCGCTGGCCTCCCACCCATTGAAGATCAATCTTGCTTCGAGAAGCCGGATGGTCTCAAGCGGACTCATGAGCCAGTATCAGGTGGCGAGCCTCATGGATTACCGCTCTCGGAACGGTGATGTGCTTTCCGTTTCCGAGCTTGCTGCCGTAGACGGTTTCGGAGAGGATTTCGCCAATGCTCTCAAACCTTTCATCTCGTTTGCCTCCAACTCTTTACCTGGACAAATCATGTCAGAATCGAAACGCTTATCTCACGAGACTCTTGTCCGTTCAGCTGCCAAGGGAGATGCTTTCAACTATGGAGCAAAGTACAGAATGAATTACGGTGAGACGCTCGAAATTTCATCAGCGGCCCTGACGAAATATTCCGACAAGGAGCAATTTCCTCCCTCCGCTTGGTCTATGAATATGACATATTATGGAAAAAGGCGTTTGGGCAAGGTCATCTTCGGAGACTTCAACGTGCGCTTCGGCCAAGGATTGGCTCTGTGGAGCGGAATGTCCATGTCAGGGCTCTCCACCTCATCCTCGTTCAGCAGACGTCCTTCTGGTTTGTCGCCTTCCGGGTCATGGTCAGGGATTGGAAGCCATAGGGGAGTGGCGGCTGACTTTACGGCCGGACGAGTGGTTTTCTCTGCGTTTGCGTCCTTTCCGGGGCTGCGCACATGGTGCGAGAGTGGAAAACCGGCTGAAATCTCCTTGATGGTCGGGTCAAACGTCACTCGCTATTCTAGAAACGGGCAATTCTCTCTTACCGGTTACTTCCAAACAGAGCCAATGAATATGTCAGCCAAACTTCAGACCGGGAAATTGTCCGGAGATTTCCGCTACTCTTGGCGTGGAGTGGATTACTCCGGAGAGGTTGCATGGGATTTTGGCGGGCAATGCCTTGGAGCCATCCTTGGAACAGTGATTCCTTTGGGCGATGAATGGAAACTCTCATCAGTTGTGCACAGTTATCCATCGGAGTTCTCTTCAGATTACACCGGAGGAATTCATAGTTGGACAAAGACTTCGGATGAACATGGCATCGCCTTGGGACTGGAGAAGGCAGGGGCTTATCTCACGGCTGACATTGCTGTCAAGGATAAAGATAGGTCCAAAAGGCAGTTACGGGTTCTGTTCAAACTGCCGTTTCAGCTTACAAACACCTCGGTCCTGTCTGTGAAGATTACCGAGCGGTTCCGCCCTTACGAGGAAATCCTAAAATACCGGACAGGGGCAAGGTGTGATCTGGATTGGTCAAGCTCAGGACTGTCAGCGCGTTATGGCCCGTCAGACAAGCCGGCATGGAAGTTTAGGGCCAGGATTGAGGGGCTTCTGTGCCGTTCACTAGCGGGCCTTGCCTATCTTGAAGGCGGGCGTAAAACGGATCGGTTCAGTACCTATCTTCGAGGCACCATATTCATTGTCGATAATTGGGATGACCGAATATATTCCTATGAACGGGACGCTCCGGGTAATTTTACGGTCCCGGCCTATTACGGGCGTGGGTGGAGCCTGTCCGCTGTGTCAGGATGCAAATTCCGGTTTGGCGGAGGAAAGGTTTTGAAACTGTATTTCAGAGCCTCGACAGTTGTATATTCATTCATGAAAGAGCCTAAACCATCGGTTTCGGAGGGAAAGATTCAGGCCGTGATGACATTTTGACCACTATTTAGGAATCCTGATTTTCATCCCTGGCTTGATGTTCTCACCTATTCCGTTGAATTTCATGATCTTTTCGGCTGTCATGCCAGGGAACTGCTTTGCGATGCTGTAGAGAGAGTCTCCAGCTTTCACGGTGTAGTCTGTGTAGTTCAGCTGGCTAGAGGCCGATTTGACGTCAGAAGTGGTCGGAGCACCGCCACCTTTGTAGATACGGATTTTCTGCCCGATGCTGAGGTTTGTGCTCCTGAGGTGATTCCACTTCTTGAGCTGGTTCACGGTGACATGATACTTAGCCGCAATCTTTCCCAGCGTGTCACCCTTTTTGACCTTATAAGTGATCGTGCCTCCTGAATATGTCTCACCGGAAGAACGCTTCGAGTCATCCACAAGGGTCTGTGGGTTGAGATATTCAGAAGCCTTGTAGGTGTAGATTGAGTCCTCATGAGCCACGAAGTCGCTGGAGTAGTTGTAAGGGATTCGGAGAATGTAAGTCTTGCTGTCTCCTGGAATCACATCTTTGATGTACTGCGGGTTAAGGTTTCTGAGTTCGTCAACCGAGATTCCGACCAATTCGCTTATCTGCTTGAAATGCAGGTTCTTGTGAATCTCAAAGGTGTCCAGTTGTGCCGGCATCTGCATGTTGGCCGGGGTCAGTCCGTACTCCTTGCTGTAGTGGATGGCGTACATCGCACCCACAAACGCAGGCACGTAGCCTCTAGTCTCTCGCGGAAGATAGTCATAGACCGACCAGAAATCCCTCTTGCCTCCGTTCCTGCGGATGGCCTTGTTGATGTTGCCGGAGCCGCAGTTGTAGGAAGAGATAGCCAAATTCCAGTCCCCGAAGACATTGTAGGAGTCTGTTAGATAGCGAGCCGCTGCATCGGCTGACTTGAACGGATCCAACCTCTCGTCCACGAATGAGTTGATTTCCAGTCCGTACAACTTCGCTGTCCTGAACATGAACTGCCACATGCCTTTTGCCCCTGCTCTAGAGACTGCGACCGGGTTGAGGGCGGATTCGATGACAGCCATGTACTTTAGCTCGTCAGGAAGATTGTACTTGCTGAATGTCTCCTCGAAAATAGGCATGTAGTACTTGCATAGGCCCAGAATTGTCCCCATTTTGGTGGGCATTTTCTCTGAATAGAGAACCATGTAGTTCCGGACTTTGTCGTTGTAGGGCAGTGTGATGAAGGAGTTCATTTTCTCCAAACGGGATTTCATCACTTCATCAGGTACATTTGATGTGAACCGAACTGAGTCCATGTCATAGCCTTTGCCTTCTTCGTTGTTTCTTGCCTGACGGTGAAGGTACCAAATGCTCAGCAAACTGTCGGTCACATCTTGGGTGTAGTCCTCAGGGCTGAGTCCCGCGGCTGTCTTGACTTTGTTTTCCTCATAAATGCCGATCATCTCGTCCGCGATGCTGTCTTTCAAGATGCTCTCCCGTCTTAGTTTGTCCAATTCTTTTTTCAAAGAATCTACTTGGGCTTTTAACTCAAGATTCTCTTCTTTGACCTTTTTCCTGAAGATTTGTGCATTGGCATCCTCAAGACAAGTTAAGAATAGTAAAACGGTCGCAATCAACGCGGTATGGATGGATCTTCTCATTCTGTAATAAAGGTCAATTAAGTAACCTTCAAAAAATAACCTGCATCACCTTAAGGAATCTTTTCGGTCTATATCTCTTTTCTCGTCAGTCATGTGCCACCGGCACACTCCTTCTTCGAAAATAGATCTATCCTCGAAAATATTCTCTTAATCTGAAGCAACTTATTTTTTTCATTTTACTAAAAACTAATTCCTACCTTGATTCCGATAGCATTGTCACCGAAAGCTCCCATTCCGTAGTTGCCTTTCGGTGGGCTGTTTGTGCTTGGACTATTAATGGCATATTCATTATGTGGAGGAATATATTCGTTGTAAGGAGAAATGATTGTTGGTGTGACTTTCAGACTTAAATCATCATCTACTTCGAAGTCTTGCATGTAAGCGAAGACATTGGCGTCAATAATCTGTAGCAAGTAACTGCCTACGATTGCTACAACGGAGTAGTCTCTGAGACGTCTGTAGGCATTTCTATAGTACAAAGCTCTTTCTGCTGGAATACTGCCTTTATATTCCACATCAGGGTTGGTCGCTTCGTTGTGGATTCGCTTGAACCTTTTGTAGTTCTTGCTGTTTATCGCATAGTAGTGATACGAGCCAGCGAGCAACCCCCAGTAAATAGGAATTTTCCAATATTCCCCATTGTAGGCTTGGCCAAGGCCTGGAAGGAGTATTGAATATATCGTTGCCTTTCCAGGCTGGTTCTTAACGTCTTTCTTGTAGTTATAGACACCGTCCATGAGAGTTGCCCAATAGATGAGTCCGGCACTTGCAAACATGTAGGTGGCCATGTCCTTGGACTTGGTGTCAATCTCGAACTCCATGTTAGGGTCAAGCGCCATGGCAATGTCGTACCCCTTTTTTGAATGCCTGTACTTGCTGTTGTAATGTACTCCAAGCCCGATGGTAGCTCCGAGGCCACCATAGACGATTGGCAACTTCCAGTACTGTTTGTTGTAGATTTGTTCAGAGCCGATGAACACCATAGAACCAGCGAACATGGTTCCGATCCTCAGTGTCGTGTCCTTGTGGCTTACACCTCTGAAAAATTCTCTGAAAGACCACATTTTGTCAACAGTGTCTCTTGCGGAAGTTGTGTCGCTAGGGTTGTTGTAAGTCTGATTGAACGCTTCTTCACGGAATTGAGCGTTAATTCCAGTGGAGAAGGAGACAAGAAATGCCAATGTCAGAAATGTTCTGAGAATCAGATGCTTCATCGTGTCTTTTTAGATGTTCGAATCCTCAAGAGCCTTAAGGAATCTGCCTACTTCCTCGTCGGAGTTGAACTTGATTGTCATCGTTCCCTTTCCGGAGGCCGAGCGTTTCAGGCTGATGCTGTTATCAAAAAACTTGCCGATGTGCTCCAGCACCCTGTAATATTCATCAGGAAGGTCCTGCTGCTTAGGGGTTGGTTTGGTGTTTTCGCCTTTGCTCAGTTTGTGGACCTTTTCCTCCAGCTGACGCACCGATAGGCCGTCCTTTATCACGAGGTCGCAGAGAAGTTCTTGAATATGAGAATCCTCCACTCCGAGAAGCACCTTCGCATGTCCGGTGCTGAGAAGCCCGGTCTTAAGGTCGTGCTGAACCTTGGTCGGCAGTTTGAGAAGCCTCAGAAAGTTGGCGACCGAGGCGCGCTTCTTGCCGACACGCTGCGCCATCATTTCCTGTGTGAGGTTGCACTCGTCCATAAGTCTCTGGTAACTCATCGCCACCTCGATCGGGTCGAGATCCTGCCTCTGGATGTTCTCCACGATGGCCATCTCCAACATTCCTTGGTCGTCAGCCGTGCGGATGTAAGCTGGGATGATGTCCATTCCCGCCCTCTTGCAGGCCTTGAACCTGCGCTCGCCACTGATGATCTGATAGCGCCCGTTCTTGAGTTTTCGCACCGAGATTGGTTGAATCAGACCGAATGTCCTGATGGAATCCGCCAATTCTTCCAACGCCTCGTTGTCGAACGCCATACGAGGCTGGTAAGGGTTAGGCTCTATCAAATCCACCGGAATCCTCAGCACATCACCATAGTCCTGCTCCGGCTTGGAACCAGCGATCTCCTTATTAATATACCCGACCGGTTTCCTTTCCGGTCCGATTGTCTGGATGTCTCCCAAAAGGGCGCTGAGACCTTTGCCCAGCCTGCTTTCCTGCTTATTGTTGCCGCTCATTGTAAATTCTTTTCGCAAGTCCTTTGTTTCTTGTTATTTCTCGTTCTTCTCCAGCACTTCCTTGGCGAGGTTCATATAGTTGGTTGTTCCGTTGCTGACCACGTCGTACAAGATGATCGGCTTGCCGTGCGAAGGCGCCTCGCTTAGGCGAATACTCCTCTGAATCACTGTGTTGAAAACCATGTCCTGAAAATGCTCCTTTAACTCGTTCACGACCTGTGCGTGAATCTTTGTCCTGCCGTCGAACATCGTCACGACAAAACCTTCGATGGTGAGCGATGGGTTTACTCCGCTCTGCACCAGTCTGATGGTCTGGAGCAGTTTTCCGAGTCCCTCCAGAGCGAAAAATTCCGGCTGGACAGGAATCATCACGGAATCCGCGGCCGAAAGGGCGTTGATGGTGATGAGACCCAGGGAAGGGGAGCAGTCGATGATGATGTAGT
>DBKH01000022.1 GCA_002297815.1 Bacteroidales bacterium UBA755
CCTCACGCGGAGGCGGACGTGTGGTGCTTGACAAGGGGGAATATGTCAGCGGCTCCATTTATCTGAAGAATAACGTGACCCTCCACATCGAGAAGGACGCCGTTCTTCTTGGATCCTTAAATCCTTACGACTACATCAAGGATCCGGACGCCAAGTGGACAGCCCTTGTCTTTGGTATTAATCAAGACAAAATCGGTATCACCGGTGAAGGAATGATCAACTGCCGTGGCTTTGACGTCGGTGTTCGTTTCGTGGACTTCGTTCATATGGGGCTGATTGTGGACCCTCTCGGGCTTGATCGTATCAATGAGACAATCCGCCCAGAGAACCTGCATTTCTATAAAAGCACCAACATTGTCATCAAGGACATCACGCTTAAGGATCCTGCAAGTTGGAACCAGCAGTACGACAAGTGCCGTAATCTTCTGATCGAGGGTATCACCGTGGACGCGAAGTGCTACTGGAACAACGACGGTCTGGACGTGGTGGATTGCAGCGATGTCATCGTGCGCGACTGCTACATCGACTCGTCCGATGACGCATATTGCTTCAAGAGCCACAGCAACGATGGTGTGAGCGAGAATATTCTTGTGGAGAATTGCGTGGGACGAAGCAGCGCCAACGGCATCAAGTTCGGAACCTACACCCGTGGCAAGTTCAAGCATTTCAGGTTCAAGAATATGACCATATTCGACACCTACCGCAGCGCGATCACCATCGCCACCGTGGACGGTGCCCAGATTGAGGATGTGGAGATCGACAGCCTCAGGAGCCTGAACACCGGCAACCCGATCTTCCTCCGCACCGGCACCCGTCACGTTAACGATGGCCAGCAGGCATACCTCAAGGACATAGTGATCAAGAATATGTACGCAGAGGTTCCGCTTGACAAACCGGACGCGGGCTACAACTACGAAGGCCCGGTCGAGGATCTTCCGCGCAACACCTGTCCAAGCATCATCGCAGGTCTTCCAAGACTTCGCATCGAGAATGTCCGCTTGGAAAACATCGAGATCGTTTATCCGGGACACGCTGATCCTGAATATGCCTACGCAGGCACCTCTAAGGAGGAGCTTGACGCCATCGAGGAGCAGGAGACCCGTTACCCTGAGTTCTCCAACTGGAAGGAGCTTCCGGCCTGGGGCTTCTACATCCGCCACGCTGACGGCATCGTCTTCGACAACGTGAAACTCACCGTTGCTGGAGAGGACTATCGTCCGGCCATCGTGACCGACGATGTCAACGGTCTCAGGATGAAGAACCTGCAGATCAATCAGGAGACTGCTCCTAAGGGCAAGAAGCAGATCATCACAAAGGACACTAAGAACATCAAGAAGAAATGAAAAGAATATTGTTATTAGCGGCTTTGCTGCTGTTTTCTGTTGTGGGTTTCTCCCAGAATGTCTACAAGGCGTCTAGGTTCAACATCAAGAGCGATGGTGTCCACGACAACACCACGAGCATCCAGGGCGCGATTGATTTCATCGCCTCCAAAGGTGGAGGCACCCTTGAATTCAACGTCGGGCGCTACGTCACGGGCGCAGTCCAGCTCAAGTCCGGTGTCAGCATCAGACTTCGCGAGGGCGCGGTGATCGTCGGCTCCACGAACATCTATTCCTACAAAGGCCACAAGGCAATCTTCTGGGGTGAAGGAGTTGAGAATATGTCCATTTTCGGCACCGGAGTGATCGACGGCCGTGGTCCGGCTCTTCTGGACGACATCGCTGCCCAGATCCGGATGAAACATATTCCTGAGGATGCCACAGTTCCGACCCTTGTCTATCTCAAGGACTGCAAGAACGTGACCCTCAAGGACTTCATCCTCCGCTATCCCGCCACCAAGGACGACCTTTACATCATCGAGGGTGGCAACGTCACCGTGGACGGCTGCTACTCCGACATGCGATAAATTAATTCATTGTCGCCTTCAACTTGCCACCACTAAAGAGTGATGGCAGGGGAAAAATCAAATGGCAGATTTTGGTAACGTGCAAAATCTGCCATTTGCCTTTTTTCCCCTGACTTTGTTAACGTCATACTTTTGGACTTAATCGCGATTTTGGTTTAACTGGAATGGTCAGAAAAAAAGAAAAATCAAAATTTTGCACGTTACCAAAATTTTGATTTTTATTTTTCTGACCTTAGTGTTTAAGACGGGGATATCAGAACGTGAAACTCAGGCCACCCTGAGCGGAGAACTGCCAGGATTGGGTCTTGTCTGATGTGTAAACATCGGTGCTTCCATCGTGGGTGTAACGTCTGATGTTGACATACCGGTAATTGTCGGTTATGAAGTAGTGCACAGACGGGATGAAACTCAACTCGAAACGCCATATTCGGAAAGAAACCGCCAAGCCCGCATCAGCGGTCAGGCTGAACCGGTTGTTGATCTTCATATAATCTACTTCCCTGCTGTCTCCATGGGTTTGTTCCCTGTGTCCGAAAATGTAGCCTGGTGTCAATCCACCGAAGAATTCGATTCTGTTTAGCAATCCTGAGAAGAACTGCCCAAAAATTGTTCCAGCGTCTGGATCAGTACCATAATAGTATTTGTTGTGGTAGGTTCCCCAGGCGATGTTTTCCACACCCTGCCGCACTCCTTCCTTAAATGTGCGCTTTCCGCTGCGCCAAGCCAGATGAAGTGGAACTCCAAGGTACTGGTCAATCTCATAGTTTCTGAACATCCACTGCGCTCCTGTTCGGAATCCCAGACCGTTGTCGAAAAACCGCCCGTAGGTCAGACTCATCACAGGCTCATCATCCGCATTGCTGTTGTCGATCGGAACCCTTATGCCGGCCGTAAACCTAATGTCCTGATTGTCAGAGTGAACTTTTTGTGCGAAGGCCGTGCTTCCCATCAGCGTAACCACCGCCAACAACAAAATTAACCTTTTCATTTCTTACGTAGTTAGTCAAGACATGACCCTACTCCAAAGAGTATGCCTATGGTCTTGATGTCTTTCTTGAATATGTGGACGTATCAAGGCCTCAGACAACCGATGGGCACCACATACACATCATCTTCCCTTTTGTAGGCCATCCCTCCGACAGCAGTCAGCACCATTTTGAATGACGGAACCTGCATTTTTGCGGTGTCAATACTTGACGCCAACTTGTTCAGAGACGCTGCTTGACAAGAACCGCTCCCGCAGAATTCAGTTTTCTTTCTAGCACCGAATCCGCAATTCGTTTTTTATATGAAAAATCAGCCATTCTGAGCGCATTTGTAAAGCGATACAAATCTAATACTAAAAACTGATAAATCAAATGTTTGTGAGATAAATTCGGTGATTTGTGGCTGGATTAGGCGACTGTCGGGAGTTCTCGGCATAAAAAAAACTTTTGTCCAGCGGAACAGGGGTTCTGCCGGACAAACTGGGTGAAAAAACAATTTTGTCCGGTGAAAGGATGTTTCACCGGACAAAATCTATGATCGGATTACTTGACTTTAAGCGACAGGGGTGTGAGGTCGGAGTCTGCGGAGGAGGAACCGAGGAGAATTGTGAAGTCTCCCGGCTCGACGGTCCACTTCTCGGAGGCACCCCAGCACTGGAGCATCTCAGGGGTGATGTCGAACTCGACCTTTGTGCTTTCGCCATTCTTCAGACTGATGCGGCGGAATGCCTTCAGTTCCTTGACCGGACGGGTCACGGAACCATATTCATCACGAATATAGAGCTGAACCACCTCGTCTCCGTCGTATGGGCCGTTGTTGGTGACAGTCACGCTGGCTTTAAGAGACTCGGTAGCGCCTATCTCAGAGGCGGAGAGCGAAGCGTCTGAATATTCAAACGTGCTGTAGCTCAGTCCATAACCGAACGGCCAGAGGGCTCCGGTCTCGTTGGTCGCAAAGAGTCGGGAGTACTGCGAATGCTTGTAGTTGTAGATGGTCTGGACCTGACCCACATTGCGTGGCACGGTCACAGGCAGTTTTCCTGAAGGGTTCACCTTGCCGGTCAGCACCTCAGCGATCGCCTGACCACCCATCTGCCCAGGCTCCCAGACGTTAAGGATGGCGTTGGCGTTGTCCTTAGCCCAGCCGATGCTGAGAGCCCTGCCGCTCATCAGCACAACCACGGTAGGCTTCCCTGAGGCCACAACGGCTTCCAGAAGCTGCTGCTGCATGCCAGGAAGGCTCAGATCATCCCTATCGCAATTCTCACCGCAAGTGCGCCCAAAGGCTGAATATCTCTGAGAATTTTCTCCGACGACAACAATGTTCACATCGGCAGCGGAAGCCTTGAATCTGGCCATCTGGATGCCCTTGGCATTGACATTATTGATCTTTCCACCGAAGCATAAAGTGTCAATCGTAGCGTTCGGCATCGCGGCCTTGAGCCCGTCCAGAACGGTGATGACATCCTCGTCTTTCTGCGGAACGGCCCAGTCTCCGAGGATGGTCTGACTGTCAGCGTTAGGTCCGACAACGAAGACTCTGCGAGGAGTCTTAATCGGAAGGGTTCCGTCATTCTTTAACAGCACAAGTCCCTGACGGGCAGCCTCAAGGGCGGTCTGACGATGTTCTTTGGCACCTGTCAGAACTTCTGGAATCTCAGGAATCGGTTTCTCGAAAAGTCCAAGGGCGAATTTCACGGCCAGAATCTTTCCGGCGGCTTGATCGATTCTGGATTGCGGAATCCTGCCTGATTTCACTGCGGCCACAACAGCCTCGAAATATTTGTCTCCCTGCATGTGCATATCAATTCCCGACTCAACTGAGACCACGAAAGCTTCTGTTGAATCCGGTACCCAGTGGTGCATAGAGTGAAGTCTCTCGATGTCCATCCAGTCGCTGACCACGAATCCGTCGAATTCAAGCTCATCTCGGAGCAAGTCATTGAGCAGCCATTTGTTGCCGTGACATGGAATCCCGTTGATTTCGTTATGCGCCGCCATCACCGTGCCGACCTTGGCATCCTTGATTGCTGCCACAAACGGAGGCAGATAGAGTTCACGCAGCTTGCGCTCGGAGATGTCCATCGGAGCCGCGTTCAGTCCTCCGAACGGCTCACCGCCGGCGATCAGGTGCTTCGCGCATGCCACAACATGATTCCCTGAATATTTCCCGTCACGTCCCTGAAATCCCCAGATGGCATATTTCCCCATCTCGGAAGTCAGTAGGGCATCCTCACCGAAAGTCTCGCCCATGCGTCCCCAGCGGGCGTCACGTGCGATGTCAAGGTTAGGTCCGAAAGTCCAGAATACCCCTCTCTGGCGCATCTCAAGTGCTGTTTCCTCTCCGATTCTCTCCATAAACTCCGGATTGAAGGTGGAGGCCATGTTGATGTTAGTAGGATAGACCGTGCAGCCTTCAACCAAGGCGTTACCGTGGATAGCGTCGATTCCCAGCAGCAGCGGAATCCCCAGCCGGCTCCCCTGTGCCATCTTCTGAAGCGCCACCGCCTCATCGGACGTCATCACATGCAGAAACGCCCCGACCTCTCCTCTGCGTACCTTGTCGGACAAGTCTTTGTTCCCCAGATTCTCGTCCGTTGCATCGATGTTCTTACGAGACGAGCCTTTTCCCGGCTCCACATAGCATGGCGCCACATACTGACACATCTGCCCGACCTTCTCCTCCAGAGTCATCTCCTTAAGCAGCAGTGATGCCCTTTCCTCCGCAGGCAACGAAGCGTCCCGCCAATCCTTTCTGGCGCACGATACCATCGCCACCGCAAGACCTAATATTATCACGATTCTTTTCATATTCCTTAATGTTATTTCTGTCATAAGTTCACTTCGACAAGCTCAGTGACCGATGCGTAGTGGTCACTGCACTTGTAGCGAGTGTGCGGTCGCTGAGCCTGTCGAAGCGACATTGGTACAACGGCCATAATATTCCCTGAAGCGACTCAATTATATTCATAAATTGTTACTCTTTTAGCGGTGAGGCACTTCCCCCGAGGGACCATTTACCCGGACAGGGCGCGAAGCGCAGGTCCCTCGGAGGTATGCGCCTCGCAGCAAAACTCAGCTGAAACAAAGCGGGCAAAACCAACCAAAATTATCTTACGGAGACAACAACCTTCTCGCCAACGCCAACCTTCCCCGCAGACAGGCAAACCATTCCGTCCTCGTAAGTCCAATCCTGAACCGCGGCGCCGTTGATGGACACCGAAGCCGGACGAGCGTCCCTCTGGATGCGGAATGAATATTCACGCTCCGAAGGCATCCCCTTGAATGACCCCTGAACCGGATTCACGACAATCTCGACACCTCCGTTCTTCTCATGCGACTCGAACAAAGTCGAAGCGATCCCCCCGTTCTCATATTCATAAGTCTCCCCGTCATCGTCGAACATCGTGTACTCGCTGTCCCCGTGAGGATAGACCTTCAGGATGACGCGGTCGAACGGACGCGCCCCAAGATATTCAACATCAGGCTGTGTCGGAATGATCGCACCCTCGCGGATGAAAAGCAGCCCCGCGCGGTCGGAAGGATATTCACGGGTGAAAGTCTCCCCCTTGCTGACAACCTTCTCGCCGCTCCAAGCGTCCGTCCAAGTCCCCTTCGGCAGATAAATCTCGTTTGTGAATATCCCCACGCAGAAATTGTCACCGAACATGTACTGGTAGGTCATGTCATCGCAGTTGCGGTCGTCCGGGAAGCAAAGCGGCATCGAACGCACGATCGGCATGCCGTTCTGAGCTGCCTCAAGAGCCATCGAATAGATGTAAGGGGCCAATGAATATCTAAACTTGACGTAAGAACGGTAGATGTCCTGCTCCTCTTTCGCGTAGTAGAACGGATGCATCATCGAGAACCAGCTGTTGATCTGCACCCAAGGCAAGAAGAGACCGAAATGGAGGCTCTGCATCTCAAGCTCGCGAGGTACGCTCATCACATCGCAGGATGTGTTGAGGAACCCGCTCATTCCGAGGTTAAGCTGGTCGTACAGAGCTGTCTTGCCACCTCCGTTGTCCCCGGAAGTCGAAGCCGTCCAGTGCTGTGTGCCAGACCAACCACCGCAGTAGTGATGCCAAGTGCGTTTGCCGTTGTACTTGCGGCCAAGCTCACGCATCTGCTTAGGAAGAAGAACCTGGTTGAGGTTGTGCATCTCCTTGTCGGTGCGTCCGTTGTAATATTCCCAATTCGTGTGGTTGTCAATCGTGCGTGCAGGATCCAGCTTGAATCCCTCCACGCCTTGATCCATGAACACGGTCAGGTGATCCATCCAGTGCTCCTTGCCGGAAAGCTTGCCGCCGGTGCGCTCTGCGATGATGTCCTCCTCCTGGATGCTCAGGTCATACTCCTCACAGAGCCAGAGGCCGAGGTGGAAGCCCATAGAGCGAAGCTTGCCGATGAAAAGGCGGTTGTGCATCGTCTTAGGGTATTGGTTCTGCATCCAGTAAGGTTCCGGAGAGAACCTGTCGTAGTTCCATTTCTTCTTGGTGGAGAAGTCGTAACGCTTCTCCATCCACTGAGGCTCAAGCCAGAACACATCACAAGGCACATCGAACTGACGGAAGTGCACCGCGTCGTTCAGGATGTCGAACTGCTCCTCGCGCATGTTCGGGCCGAAGCAAAGCCCGTAGGCCCATTTCGGCAGGACGTAGGTACGGCCAGTGACGAGGGTATATTCATTAAGTATGGCAGGCATGTCCTTGCCCATCATCAGGTAGAAGTCCGCCTCATCGAAGGTGTTGATTATGTTGAATTTAGTCTTCTGGCGGTTGCCTATATCGAAGAAACTCTTGCGGGTCGAATTGTTGTAAACTCCCCAGCCGCGCGAACTCATCATGAACGGCATCGGAATCTCCGTCTGCTGGTAGGTTGTCCACATCCTGAGGAACTCGCCCCTGTGCTGGATGTGGTCGCGGCTGGTGCTTCCGCCACCGTAGAACCGCTCACCGTTCTCCATGCTGATGCTGAGGATGCTCACCGCGTCGGCTGCCGGGATCTCGTGCTTGTCCACTTCTCCGAACTTACCGTTGTCGTCCCCGATGATGCCACCACCGTTATCGGCGACTTTCAGGTCAGCGTATTTCTCGTTGATGAAACTTCTCATCTCGCTGCAAAGGCTTTCTTTTTCTGGCAGGAACCGAACCTCGCGGATCACGCTTCCGCCCTTCGCGTCCTTCACGGTCATCACACCGCTCTTCTTGTTGATGGCCAATGAATATTCCGGAGTCCTCAGAGTCCAGACCCCTCCCTTGTCGGAGACGCTGGTGTTCACCTCATTCCAGTCAGTCTTTATGAGTTCATAGCGCTCCATCAAAGATTCGGAAAAATCCTTTCTCGGAGAAATCTTGATCCTGAATATGCTTTCGGAACAAGCCTCCACACTGACCGTAAGGCCATCATTGATCTTCACTTTGTGAGCAGGGTTCGCCTGGGCGAGAAGTGTCATCGCACTGCAGGCGACGGCAAGCAGAATTTTCTTCATTCGTCTTTTGTGGTTTTAATATATTCAGACAAAGGTACAAGTTTTTTCATTCGCCACTTCTTTTATTTTTGGCAGAATTACTTAAACAGTTGAAATGGAAACTAAATGATTCCGTCTTTGAGGTTAGAATAGTTTTGCAATTGCTATCCTCCTTGGAAGAAACGGTCGAACTTGAGGTTTTTTACTCTCAAACAAACAAATCAAAACAGCTTCTAAAGACTGAATCTTTTTCAAGAGGATCAAAGTGTCTGGGCTGATGGTTTCGAGGTGAAGCATCTGAATGTTTTCTTTGGAGTGGAAGAAATACAGGAGATAAATGATAAAGCCTTTGGATCCAATGTCCTTAGTTTTTGGGCTACCCTTACAATCCTTTCAAGTCCATACCTTGACACAAGCTGATTCCAGTCGTTGATTTGCCCAAATTCCAGAACACGTTGGATAACATAGGACTCGTTGGTATCAAGATCGATTGAGTCTTTGCATACATCCCAGAAAAGGTAATCTGAAAACAGATTTATGTCATTGTTGTTTTGCATTGAATATATACTGATGTTCAATGCAAAAATAAGCTCTTCCGAACTTTTCGGCAAGTTTATTCCGAACTTTTTGGATTTTCGACCATTTTCTGTTTTTGAGTTTTTGGCCTGGTTTCGTTCGTTCTATGATAACAAATTAATAGCGAATAAGGGCAGGTTCAATTATGAGCCTGCCCTTGACGAGTATTATATCAGAGGGTTACTTCTTTGCGAAGTAGGCACCTCCGTTTGAACCATCATAAGTCCATTTGTTATTGTAGTTCAACTGGTAGATGGTAGAATATCCGCCCTCCTTGTAGCCCTTGACCACAAATGAGAAACCGCAGAAATACAAGCCATCGGAAACAAGTCTCTGCTCAGGTGTGCCGATGCTGAACTTAGGAGCACTGAAGAGGTCGTCCAGTCCCCATCCGATCCAGGCGTAGTTGCAGTCATTCACACCGAATTTAAGCGGAGCGAAATAGCCGGATCCGTAGGTAGTGCTGTTGGTAAGTTCTGGAATGCAGGCCACTTCTGTGCCATTACTTACTTTCTGGTAGTCAAGTGAAGAGTAAGTGTAGATCATAGGAATGCCATCTACAATCTCAAAAGATGCAGGAACGGCGAAGTCGAGGTACAGACCCACGAGATCAAGGTTGTGAACGTGTCCGTTGATGGTTGTCGGATTCTCAACGGCCTTGAATTCCACCGCTGTCTCGTGCTGCCTCTTGCCATTGTTTATAATCACGGTGTTGCTGACACCGGTAGTCTTGAAAGAATAAGTGTAGAACGTGTAACTACCAGCGAGGTCTTCTGCCTCCACCTGACTGATGGTGATTTTGCTGCCGGTGGAGAGCTCCAGAGTTGCCTTGCGCGCTGCCCCGGTGGTGTTCTCTGTCCAGTATGCAACACCGTCCTTGTAGCTCAGCCAGCCACCGATGCCGGCGGTTTTGCCGTTGTCAGCATCAGCTCCGAAGAGTCCACGGTAGCCAGCGTTGTCACCTTTCCAAAGTTCGACCGTCTCTGGCTCGGTTGGGGTACGTACATTCACCGTAACCTCACAGGATGCGGAGACACCGTTCTTGGTGGTGGCGGTGATTGTCGCCTTTCCAAGTTCGACTCCGGTCACCTTACCGTCCTCGCCAACTGTAGCAATCTCAGTATTTGAGGATGTCCAGGTGATCGTTTTGTCAGAAGCGTTATCAGGTGTTATTGTAGCAGTGAGTTCTACGTTTTCACCGATGTAGACTGAAGCGGTTGTATGGTTGAGTGAAACTCCTGTCGCAGGTATTTCCTTGACGGTAACGTTGCAGTTTGCCGTGCATTTGCCGGAAGCGGTAGTCACGGTAATCGTTGTCTTGCCAGGAGTGAGACCTACGACACGCCCCCAGACGTCAACGGTCGCTACTTTCGCGTCAGAAGACGCCCAAGTCTTGTAGGTGCTTGTGCAATTGTCAGGAGTGAGAGTCGCCTTAAGCTCAACCTGCTCTCCCGGGAATATGGAGACCTCTGCAGCGCTGAGGGTCACACCTGTGGTGACTATGAGATCTGCCTCTTCAGTGTCTTTGCAGGAAACAGCCGCGGTCATAGCCAAAATGGTGGAAAGGATCAAAAATATCTTTTTCATATTGAATGCCTTTTGTATTACTTGTTCCAGTGTGAGTTAGTAGAGAGTTCCTTTTGAGGGATCTGCCATTCCATGTCCTCAACGCTCCATGTATAATCCTTCCAGTGGTTTCCACCCTGACGGACAGCGTTGGTGTTCCAACGTTTGTGGCAATAGTAGTCAAGACCGTTCTCGCCCCACATCTCGATCTGCCACTGAAGCTGGATCTGCTCCCATATGCCGAGACCACCCTTGTAATTATCGCATGTAAGTGTTGTGGCACCTGACTTGGTGCGGGCTGCAAGGAGTTTGTTGAGGGTGGTCTTTGCGTCAGCTTCCTTGCCGGCCTGATACTGTGCCTCGGCCAGCATTAGGAGTACCTCGGAAGAACGGAAGATGATCTGGTCAGAGCTGATGTTGGCGATTGTACGCTCATCGGCATTCTGGCAGATTGTCGCGCCCCACTTAAGATTGGTATACTTGAGAAGGGTGCTCGCAGCATGACCATTGTCGGTGAAGTAAGGGTAGCTTTCAATCTCGTGGTCAGCGAAGATGCCTTTACGGTAGTCGTTGTCGTCAATCTTGTCATAAAGGCTCTGGCTGATCTGGAAAAGACCGCTTTTGCTGTTTGAGGCTTTCAGACTGTTGAGGTTATTCCAAGAGTAGAGATTGCCCTCACTTGTCCAGCCGAAGAGCACCTCAGGGTTGCTTGGAATGCTCAGGAAGGCGTTGTCGTCATTTCTGACCTCATCCTTGCCCTTCTTCCAACTGTCATCCAGCGGTGTGGCAATGTCGTCAAGACGGCTGGTCTGAACGCCATAGTGAGCTTCGTCGATGAGGGTTGGGTACTTTGCCAAAATACGCTGGCAGGCCGCGATCGCTTTGTCATACTCACCGTAGTCGAGGCAAGCGCGCGCAAGGAAGTAGTCAGACAAAGTGCGGTCGATGTCGTAGAACGTTGTGAGATCAGTCGGGTTGACAGTAGTGTAACCGTCTGTGGCACTGTTTTTTCCGGCTGCGAAATATGTTCCGGCATCCTCAAGTTCCTTGATAATCCACTCCCAGGTTTCCTGTGCTGTCAAAGGAGCGGTAGGAGTGTTGTAGGCATATTTGGTGTAAATAGGCATTCCCTGCTGCTCACTGCCACCGTATTTGTATGCCTTGCGGAAGCGCTCCATGAGCTGGAGATAACCATAAGCACGGAGTGTCTTGGCCTGTGCAGCGTAAGTTTTCACAGCTGGAAGCGCGTTAGGAGAGGTAGCGACCTCGTCCGTAAGGTAGGTTGCAGCCTTGTTCGCCTGAGCGATGATGTAAGAGGAACTGTACCACCATCCGTAGCAAGATGCGGTCTCGTTCTTGTCCGCAGCGTTGAATGTGTGATTGTAGTAGCTTGCCCATCCGCTAGAGATGGAATTAGCGACATCACCATAGATCATGTTCTCACAGGCTACATTACGTGAGATATGGATCGCGAACTCGTTGTTGTAGGCGTTGGAGAAACCGCCAGACAAGTTGTTGTGAACCAGACAGATGTACGCCTCGAGACCTGAGCCGATGGCTTCGAGGGTGGCGTTTACCTTCGCCTCGTCGGAGCTCGCGAGCAATTCCCTGATCTGGTCATCGTTCAGCGAGTTCGGGTTTGTGACATCCAGCATGTCAGAGCAAGACTGGAATGCCAGAAGTGATGCTGCCGCGAATGCGGCTATAGTTTTAATCTTGTTCATTTCAAACCGTGTTTTAGAATGTTATGTTAGCTCCGAGTGAGATTGTCCTCATTGAAGGGTAGACATACTGTCCGACCTCGAAACCACCCAGAATGGACATCGATGGATCCACGCCCTTCTTTGCTGAGACATAGAAAAGGTTGTCAGCGGAAGCATAAACGCGGATCGTGCTTGCCTTTATCGCATTGAGGATCTTCTTAGGAAGAGTGTAACCGATGGTGATGTTCTTGCACTTCAGGTAAGACGCACTGAAAAGAGCCATGTCGGTGTACTTCCATGAACCGAAAGTGGAGCCATTGTAGTAGTCAGTGTTCCACCACTGCATCGGGAAGTAGGCGGATGTGTTGTCCTCGGTGAACGTGTTGCCGATAAGATCAGTTGACTTCTGTTCTGAAACCGCAGAGACATAACCGCTGTCGTAAAGACCGTTGCCATACTCCGTGCTGAAGAACTTGCCACCGAGCTGATAGGCGAACTGTGTGGAGATGTCGAAGTTCTTGTACCGGAAATTGATGTTGAAACCACCGATCCAGTCAGGTGTGGCACTGCCCATCTCGTAGAGGGAAGCGTCTGAGCTGACAAGGGTCTTCACATTCTCACCTGGCTTTAAATCCTTGTAGCGTCCGTTGTGGTCGTATCCAGCGGATCTGGCCGTACCGTCGTCATTGAGACCGAGATCAGCGTTGGTGACGCGGTGCCAGTACATCGGAAGACCTGATTCCTTATCAACGCCAGCGTACTTGTACAGATAGATGTTGTACCAGTCACGGCCTTCTCCACGGAGATAACCGATGCTGGCACCTCCTGCTCCAGAGGCGGAGAATGAGCCTACGCCTGCCTGCCATGTGCCTTGAGGAAGGTCAAGGTTTGTGTTGTCAGGAATATTCTCTTCTGGAACTTCAATCAAAGTTGTTCTGTAATGGGTTCCGTTGGTGGTGAAGTTCAAAGTCATATCATCTGTGCGGATGATGTCGAAACTGAGTTCAATCTCCAATCCACGGTTACGGAGAACCGCTGCGTTCTGTTGGAGCGTCTCACTACCGGATCCGGCGAGAGCGGAGTAGTTGGCACTGTAGAAAGCATTAGGAGTAACATGGTTGTAGAAGTCGATAGAACCGTTGATCCTGCGCCCCAATACTCCGAAATCAAGGCCGAGGTCAAACTCCCTGTTCTTCTCCCACGTGAGCTGATCGTTCACGAGCGCGCCACTGCTAAGTTTGTAGCCGGCTGGAATGCCTGTACCGTTTGTCGTTTGCTGGTAAGAGGTGGCTGAATAGGACCATGTGTGGTTGGTGTAGCTACCGATACCGTTTGAGTTACCGAGGACACCATAGCTTCCGCGGACTTTCAGGAAGTCAAGCCAAGAGCTTGTCGCTGACATGAAACCTTCTCTTGAGATTACCCAGCTTGCTCCGACTGAACCGAAAGTTCCCCACTTGTTGTTCATGAATTTGGAAGAACCGTCCCTACGGATTGATGCGCTCAAGTAATATTTCTCGTCATAGTTGTAGTTCACTCGTCCGATGTAGGACTCCATGTTTACCTCATACTGACTCCAGCTTGGAGATCCTGAAAGGGTGGTTCCACCATTGGTGTAGCGTCCTATGAAGTTGCCGCCGGATATCCAACCAGGGATGAGTTCATAACCAGATGCATAGAGAACTGAATGATATTTGTCGTGATTCCACTCGTGACCGAGCAGGGCATCCACGTGGTGGCCGCTTCTGAAGTCATGTGAGTAGTTGAGGAGAATCTGGTTGTTAAGGATGAACCTGTTGGTGAGAGTCTTATTGAGACCACCATTCAAACCACCGTTGTATGTGCCAGCGGCACGGTAGCGGAGATAATCAGTGTTGTCAGAATCATAGCTGAAGTTGACAAGAAGGTTGAGGTCCTTGGTGAAGAGAACCTGAGCGTAGGATCTAGTTGTGAAAATGCTGCGAATGGTCTCGTTCTTGTTTTTGTCAAATTCGGAATTGACACCCTTCCCAAAGGCGTTTCCTGTGGTCGGTCCAAGAGGGGAATAGGTCTCGGTTTTGTTTGTGACATTTTCAAGCCGGTTGCCTTCGGAGTCATAGACATAGTTGTGATTCTCATCAAGCATGTAGATGGAAATCAGGGATGAGGTACCGTTCACATAGCGGAACACGTTTCCTCCGGCTGAACCAGCGTTACGTCCCCAACGGGTCGCCATCTCATTGGTGGTTGTGCGGGTGTAGCCGATGTTGCTTCCGAACTTAAGCCACTTGAGCGGCTGAGCGTTCACACTTACACGTCCGTTGTAACGCTCGAAAGATGATGTAGGGATGTAAGACGGATCAGAAGTATATCCCAAGGATGCGAAATAGTTCAGTTTCTCGGTGCCGCCCTTAAGTGAGGCGTTGTACTCCTGACGGAATGCGGTCTCAAAGAGACTGTTGTACTTGCTGTCCTTAGGAAGGAAGTACTTCGCGTCAGGATTGAGCTTGCCGTTTGTGTTTACAAGATAAGCGTCCATCATTGTGGATGAACGTGAGTTGCCGGTCCCTCCGGAGAACACATACCTCGCGCCAGGAACGTCATACACGAGAGCATTGTTGAGAGAGTTGCGCTGAAAGTTTGTCTCACTGTTCACATAGTTGAAAAGATGCTGCGAAGCGAATTCGGCAGCCTCCTCGTGAGTATGGTTAGGGTTCTGGAAGTTGGTGTAAGGGATCCCATCCTCGCCAACGCCAGGTCTACCTGTCCCATCTACGCCGTAGCGGTAAGAGTTGTAGATCGACAGCCAGGCATATTCATAAATGTCGGAAGCTTCGGTCATGTTGGACATATTGAACTGTCCCACGCTGTTCCAACCGATGCGGGTGTCGAATGTCACCTGAGTCTTGCCTTCGCTGCCTTTCTTGGTGTTGATGAGGATGACACCGTTGGCACCACGGGAACCGTAAAGTGCTGTTGAGGCAGCGTCCTTGAGCACTGAGATGCTTTCGATGTCGGAAGGGTTGATGGTGGAAAGAGGGTTGGATGTCTGGGCCGGCACACCGTCGATCACCACGAGTGCGACAGCTGAACCATCGGAGGTTGAAGACGCTCCACGTACACGGATGGCCATATCAAGACCTGGCTGACCATCAACAGAGGACAATTGGATACCCGGAGCCGCACCCTCTAGAGCGCGTGAGATTGAAGATACACTCTGCGCCTTGATGTTGTCACCCTTGATGGAAGACATTGAGCCGGTAAGGTCTCTTTTCTTCGCGGTACCATAAGCCACGACGACCACATCGTTGAGGAATTCGGCTTCTTCGGCAAGTGTGACATTGATCACATTCCGGCTGCCGACGGAGATTTCCTGAGTCTCGAAACCGATTGATGAGAAGACGAGAACGGCGTTTGACTTGAGCCCGGAGAGGCTATAGTTACCGTCGATGTCTGTCATAGTGCCGTTGGTGGTTCCCTTGATGAGAACGCTGGCACCGACCAGAGGTTCACCAGCCTTGTCCGTGACCTTTCCGGACACGGAGGACTGGGCGAATGCCTGCGCTCCAAATGTCAGAAGCACAAGCATGATCGTGATTAATCGTTTACCCATAAACTGTTTTTTTATAATGGTTTTTAATTTTGTTAAACGCCCTGTTTAATAAAAATCAACCGCCAATTGATTATTAATTAGGCTGATTATCAATCAATGTGGCTGCATTATCAATGTTATATTACACTTGAATATACAGACATAATGCAAAAATAGGCTATCACCTCCAAACTCATTGTAAATATTTGATAAATCAACTTTAAAATTTGGTCAACGCAATCCTTTTCGCATTCTTGCGCAATCCTATGAGCAAACTATAATTAATGGTTTTAATTTGTAACCCATTGATGACTGTTTTCTAAACAGGGCGTTTAACGGCCTTCTCTTACAGAAACCACATGCCCAACTCCTTCAAGTTCAAGTAGAAGCTCAGGGCGGCAGATGTCAGCGGTGAGGAAATGAATGGGGATATCCCGAAAATGAGAGGTAAATACATCCTTGACAACGTCCATGTCCTGCGGACGTCTAACATAGACACGTATCAAATCAAAACGAAAGTCGGTACACTCATGAGAAATATTGGAAGGCTCAACCAGATGTTCTACTACATCAATTGCCTCCTCAGACTGGATACGAGCATCGTCGGAGAGCTCACTATTCTCCCCTTTGATTGCGGCTGTTCCAGAAACAAAGATAGTGTCACCCAAAAGCCTTGCTCTCTCAAACTTAGGTGTTGTGCGGACGATCTCCTTACCCGAAGCAAGGACATTTCTTGAATATTTGTGCGCAGGAATCTGCAATGGGTTGTCTATCGGAGAATCAGCCCCTGCGAAGCCCATGACGGCATAGACAACTACCATCACCCCACCTGCTTCACATCCGATCCCAGTCGCTGCTGGATAGCCGTTCGACCAATCCGCTGTCGAATAGAAATCCGACCTAGCATCATTGAATAGCTGATAGTTTTGGATGCCGTCATTCACAGCTGTAATGTGGTCAATGTAATTCCATTGACGAACTATGTCCGAAACCGCAAATGACTCTGATTTGAGAATATTCCTGATTCTGTCAAACACCTTGACTGATTGCTCTCCAATGTCACCAGACGAAGGATAATGAATACCTCGCGTAAGCAGCTCAACACATTCGCTCGAACGAAGTACCGAGTAATCATCATGCCTCTCGATCTCAGCCCCACCTTTTAGATAAGTCACCTCTGCCACAAGCCGTCCATCCATAGGCCTCTGCGCCACGCAGCTAACCAACGGGCATTCAGAGAAAACAGAATCGGTCACGGAATGAAGGATCCTATCATCCGAAATGTAGACATCCGTATCTTTAGCTGCAAAGAAATAGACAATGCTGACGACAACATATTCATTGCAAGCCCTAGCAAGAATGTCGCGGCACTGCTCCTCCAACGTTCCGTCAACCGAAGAGGTGATGATTTCAGTAAATTTCTCCGTCATTGAAATATTCCTTGATTGGACTGCAAATTTCGTCAATTTCCCTGACATTCAAAATCACAACTAATGTTGATTTATTACTTCGCCTTAAGAATATAATCATGTGTACTGCTATCAACAATACTATCACCTAAACGAATCTAACATGCATTTGTTTCACAAAACAGGGCGTTTAACAAAATTAAAAACCATTATAAAAAAACAGTTTATGGGTAAACGATTTTTTCTAGCTCTTATCGGAGCTGCTGCCGCACTCATGATGGCAAGCTGTACCGATGACTCGAAGATCGCGCCTGAAGGCGTGTCTCTTGACAGGACGTCCATAACGATGCATGCTGGCGACAAAGACAGTCTTATCGCCACCATTACTCCTTCTGATGCTCACAATCAGAGGGTGCGTTGGACTTCCTCAGAACCTACCGTAGTCGCTGTCACCAGAAAGGGAGCGATTGAAGCTCTCGCTGTTGGTAAGGCGACAATCACTGTTACCTCCGTTATCGGTAAGTACACAGCAACTTGCGAGGTTGTTGTCGATCCGATTGCTGTCACGGGAATCTCCCTCGACAAGACATCGCATGCGATGAATGTTGGCGAGACAGTGACGCTGACCGCAACCGTTACACCTGCCAACGCTTCGGATCCATCTTACACATGGGCCTCCAGCAACGAGGAAGTGGCAACCGTTGCCAATGGCGTTGTCACAGGCGTTGACGAAGGTGAGGCGACCATCACTGCCACGACAAAAGATGGAAACAAGGTCGCATCCTGCAAGGTTACGGTCACTTTGAAGGTCCCTACAGAGGCTGAGACCCTTGATTTGTGGAAAGATGACTCCAAAGGCAAAATCGCTGTCCTTGGAGGATCCGAGAAGAAAACCGTGGATTTCATCACCTACAATGGAGACAATGTCGTAAGGTGGAGCGAGAACACCACCGGCAAGCCTCGTACTGCTACTATTGAATTCTCCACCGGATCAAAGGTTACCATCACACAGATTAGTGCCAATGACTTCAAAGGTAACTGGACTCTTTACTCACAGTTGTTCGATCCGAACAAGACTCTTGGTAAAGGCAATACTCAAGCCTACACTGTGACCGTGGCCTTCGGTGAACCTTTGGCTGGCGTATCACTAAAGGATGGCGAAAAGACACACACCAACAACATTGGCATCAAAGGCCTTTATCTAGAATCTGTCCTTGATGCTACCGCTGAGATTGACTACCAGAACAAAAAGGTAAGTTTTGGTCTCTTCTTTGACCGCCGTTCCGCTCAAAAAGCAAATGCGAGCACATATTGCGCATATCTGCCAGAGTGCTCTGGTGGTTATTGGAAAGACTATCTTTTCGCACCAGGAGACAAAGCTTTCTCAGATAGTAACTATGAGTGGTTATGGTTCGATGTAAGCAGCGACTTCAACACAATGAAGTACCAGTATTTTGGAGCTGGCCAGAAGACTAGCAATGGTAAATACTACATTTGTGGTATTTCAATTGTAAAGGCAACCTCTGCCGATGCCTCCACTCTAGGTTCTAAATATGACGTGATCTATCAGGCCAACTACAAAAAGGACAACAACGAGAGCATGTACTTCAAGAGAAGCGAATAACTAGCTCTATTTTATCAACATAATATCCAATAATATTTATGTCTAAACGAATAATAATGTTCTTCGCGGCCCTTTTCATTGGACTGCAGGCATTTGCCCAGACTTCGGTCAGCGGCGTCGTCTCTGACGAGAAAGGCGAGACTTTGGTCGGAGTCAACATCCAGATCAAAGGTACCTCGAATGGAACCATGACAGACTTGGACGGAAAGTGGTCGTTGAACAATGTCAACGCCAAGACCGTTCTGGTGTTCTCTAGCATAGGCTACACCACGGAGGAAATCACTGTGGGAACTCAAAAGACCATCAAAGTCACCCTTAAGGAAGACAACAATTTCCTTGACGAGGTTGTCGTTGTAGGTTACGGTACAGCACGTAAGAAAGACGTCTCTGGTGCAATTTCTAGCGTTAATTACGGAAGCAACAAGGACATCACCAACCTGCCTAACCCTAACGCTCTTTCAGCTTTGTCAAGTAAGGTGGCTGGTTTCAGCTACTCTCCGACAAATTCAGCGTCAGGTGACAACACCAGCACGATGACCATCCGTGGTAAGAACGTTATTCCTACCGGTGGATCTGTCAGCGGACAGGGTGTAAATGCACCTCTGCTCGTTGTCGATGGGGTTCTTTCCTATGATTCCATCCAGTCCATCAACACCAATGACATTGAGTCTATCGATGTGTTGAAGGATGCTTCCGCTGCCGCAATCTACGGATCACGTGCCGCCAACGGTGTCATCATCATCACCACCAAGAAAGGTACTTCCCAGAAGCCAAAGGTTTCCTTCAATGCAAGCGTAAGCCTTTCTGACTGGTCACGCCGCCTTAAGATGGTAAACGATGACGAGACCTTTCTCAAGAACATCTTCTACACGAAGGTTGCCACTGATGACAGGTACAAAGGCAAGACTTTCGAAGGAATGTACGGGGATCTTGATGATGCTGCATACGATCTTTTCGGAGGTTCGTCTATCTCTTTCCAGGCTTATGAGGAAGAGGTCAAGACTGACTGGATTGATGAGATTTCACGTGTCGGTGTAGGTCAGAAATATGACCTCAATGTTTCCGGTAAGTCTCAGAATGTGGCTTACTATGTTTCCGGCAACTACACCCGTCAACAGGGTATTCGTCTTGGAGACGATTTTGAGAAGTACAACTTCCTTGCGAAGTTGGACATCAACATCACCGATTGGCTTACATTTGGTGTGAAAGGTAACTTTCTTTCAGCTCATAGTTGGGGTCAGGTGGCAAAGATTCAGCACGCGACTTGGATGAGTCCATATTCTTATGTTTACTGCCAGATTCCTGGCTACGAGGATTGGTATAACTCACACCCAGCTGGTGGTAGCGGTGGTTCACAGGCCAGCCCTCTTTGGGGTAACGCTCCTGGCGCATCCTACCTTTGGACTGATCGCTCAAGCTACGGTACCAATGTCAACGGTGTAGCTTACGCCCAGGTTGATTTCCCATTCCTCAAAGGCCTTTCCTACAGAATCACCATGCAGGGCCAGTACAACACTGGTAACACTGACGTGTTCACAAATCCTGAGTATTGGGTTTCCACTGACAACACTGCTCAGATGAACGATCCTTCGCAGTTTGCTGATCAGGCACAGGGTACCTCATCTTTCAGCCGTTCAAACAGCTGGACAATAGACAACATTCTTACCTACAGCAAAGATTTCGGCAAGCACCACGCTGATGTGATGGCTGGTTACACCCGTGAGCACTACAACTCAGAAGGTCTCTCAGTAGGTTTCCAGGGCTTTGACACTCCGACTTTCCTTGGTGTTTATGGAATCAACGCTTCCTTTGGTGAGAACAGAACCATGAGCCGTTCCCGCACAATCAGTTCTTCAATCGGTTATCTCGCCCGTGCGAACTATAACTTCGCTAACACCTACTATGCTACATTCAACTTCCGTCGTGACGGTTATTCAGCTTTCGCTGAGGGACACAAATGGGGTAACTTCTTCGGTGCTTCTGCAGCTTGGGTGCTTAGCAATGAGAACTTCATCAAGGATCTTGGTGTGTTCGACTTCTTGAAACTCCGTCTCTCCTGGGGTCAGAACGGTAGCCGCTCTGTAAACCCTTATCAGACACTTGCTTCTGTTGGTGGTACTTACACATGGCTCGATAACAAGAGCGCTTACGGTTTCGCTCCTTCAGGCATTCCTAACAAATCATTGACTTGGGCGACAGTTGAGAAATATGATCTCGGTATTGACTTCTCAGTTCTGAACTCAAGGATTAACGGTAGCGTTGATGTTTACGCTGGAAAGACAAGCAACATGATCGTTCAGCGTTCTGTTCCTTACATCACCGGATTCACCGCTGCCTACGACAATGTCGGAAAGGTGACTAACAAGGGTGTTGAGTTCACCGTCAACACTGTCAACATCAATGGTAATGGTAAGGATAGTTTCCGTTGGGAGTCCAACATTGTGTTCGATTCAAACGCTAACAAGCTCGTTGAGTTGTTTGGACCTGACCATGACGGCAACGAGGCTGATGACATCACGAATGCTACAACCTATGGTTACGATTCATATGTCTGCCTGCAGGTAGGTCGTCCTATCGGAGCCGGTTACGACTATAAACTCTTGGGAATATTCCAAAGTCAAGACGAGATTGACAACTACAAGAGCTCTGACGGTACGGTTATCATGCCAAACGCTAAGCCTGGTGACTACAAGTTCGAGGACTACAATGACGATGGCAAGATTGATTCCAACGACCGTCACTACGTAGGTTCTCCAGATCCTCTGTTTACCCTCAATTTCGGTAACACACTTTCGTGGAAGAATTTCTCACTCTATTTCAACTTCCGTTGGGCTCAGGGTGACAAGGACCACTTCCTTTGGTGTAACCCTAACGGTCACCAGAGCAACTTCGGATCAGGTGCCCAGCTCGCTGACAGCAAGCCATGGACTGAGTCTAATCACAGCACGACCACCGCTAGGTACGGCTACCAGAACACTCTTGGCTACAACTTCTGGGAGAACCGTTCGTTCTTGAAGTTGAAGGATCTCACCTTCTCCTACACTTTCGACCAGAACTTTATCAAGAAGGTCGGTCTTAGCAATGCCCGCGTCTATGTGGCTGCTACTGATCTCTTCACGATCACAAAGTGGTCAGGTCTCGATCCTGAGAATGGAGGTACCATCGCTTCCAATTCCGCTTCCGACAAGTATGGCAGCAACGGTACTTACAAGACTGTCACCTTCGGTGTCAACCTTACATTCTAATTAAATTTGAACGAATATGAAAATCAATAAAATCTTTATGGCAATAGCCGCTGTTGCGGTTCTGTCTGGAAGTTTTGTCTCTTGTTCGAACGATGAGGAGTTCCTTAAGGAGAAGTCCTACAAGTTCGATGACAACACTTTCTACAACACAGAGAAAGACATGGAGATGGGTCTCACATCCTGCTATCAGCTCGTACAGTACATGATGACTGGTGCTATGAGAACCTATCACTCTTGGATGCCGATGGGACTTGGACTGGACACTTTCACACCTTGGAGTGGCGATGACCTGAATGCCTCTTGGCAGAACATGATTCCTACCAATGGATATTCCCGTCACTGGATGGATTATCTCTATAGGTTAATCAACAGGTGCAACACCGTGATTGACCTTATTGATGAGCGTCCAGAGATTAAGTACTCAACTGACACAAAGAAGAACGAACTCCGTGCTGAGGCCGTACTGATGAGGGCGTGGTCCTATAGGCTTCTTGCTGCTTTGTACGGTAATATTCCTATTCTTGACCATCGCACAACTGAGACCAAATTCGACTATGCTCCTAACACAAGGCAGGAGATCTGGGAATTCATGAAGACCGACCTTGAATGGGCTGAACAGAACCTTCCAAAGAAAGCTCGTATGCTTGGTACTGTCACCGCTCCTGTTGCCGGGATTTATCTTGCTGAGGTGAATCTTGCTCTTGGTAACTTCCAGGAAGCCGTTGACGCTGCCACACGTGTCATCAGCAAACAGGATGGCGACTACAACATCATGACCACTCGCTTCGGTTCTCGCAAGAACGAGACAACCGATCGTTATGGTAACCCTCTTAACCCATACTGGGATCTTTTCCGTGGCTCGTGGGGCAGAAACGGTGACACCGGTCAGGGTGACAGCAACCCTAACGCACCAGACAACAAGGAGGCTCTTTGGGTAGCTCAGTTTAACTACGGTACCTATTCAACCGGTGGTGGTGGAGACAGCTGGGGCAAGCCAGGACATCCAAATGTTGTTGAGGCATGCTGGTCTCCTAACGGTTACAACGGACTTCAGACAACGCGAACCAAGAAAAGCAACGGTGATGCATTCTATTTCTACGGAAACGATGCAGCATGCTACGCTGAGGGGGTTGTCGCAAATTCCAAACTTTCTACGATTTCTGGGTGTGAGAAGAGATACATCGCCAACATCCAGCAGGATTCCCTCGGTGGAAGGGTTTCCATGGTCGGAACGACTTGTATCCCTACTGAATATGTTTATGGTGATCTTTGGAAAGATGATCCTAATGATTTCCGCGGAAGCGAGACCATGATCCAGAGGAACTTCTACCTCCCTGGAGGACAGAAATGGTACGATGCCAAGGCTGAGATGTACGCCCGTGCCAAGGCTGCTGTCGGCACTCCGGACGAGGAGTCTTACAAGGTAAATGCGAGTGATACAACCGCAATCTATCCAAGATACTGGAAGTTCACTGACGACTGCCATCCTAACGGAGACACCAAGCAGTACGACGTTGACTGGTACATCCTTCGTTTCGCTGAGGTTTACCTGCTTCGCGCTGAGGCCTACCTCGCTCTTGGTGACAAGGCGAAGGCCGCTGATGACATCAATGTCCTCCACGACCGTGCCAACGCCAAGCGTTGCACCGCTGACCAGATTGACATCGACTACATCCTTGACGAGCGCACCCGTGAGCTCATCGGTGAGGAGATGCGTTGGGTAACCCTCAACCGTCTGTCTGTCAATCCTAACTGTGGTTCTTACGTAACTTCCAAGTACCCTGTTCAGGATGCTACCACCAGCAACACCATGTATGAGCGTGTTCGCAAGTATGGATTCGGCTATGAGAACAATCCAAAAGAGCGTGAGGCTTATGTTGACGCTCAGGGCAAGACTCGCCACTATCCATACTTCTGGCCACACAACTACCAGCACCCTATTCCGGTGAACATAATCCAGTCTAACAGCCAGACCAAGTATCCTCAGAATCCTGGATATTAGTAGTCTGCAAGACATAATTATCGTGAGGGAGAAACGAAGAAATTCGTTTCTCCCTCATTATTGATTATATTTGTTGATTATTAAGTATATTCAATCACAAAATGAAGAAGATTTTTCTCATTGTCGGGGTTTTATCCCTGCTTTTCATAGGATGTACCCACAAGTTTGGAATAACGGAAAGGGCTGTCAAACAGCTGCCGGTTTCCCTTGAGGATCACATTTCTGAGTTTGTCCCAAGTTTTAGTGATCTGTCTGTTCATAATCTTAAGACTGTCTATGAAAACGACAGCATTTGCCTTTTGCAGTTCACAGCAGCTTACAAGGACACAACCGGAGCTAGCAGGACGATTGATCTTCGTTACATCTACCTTTATGATGACGTTGTGAGCATGATGAACGGGAAAATGACGTTCAATGAGACATTTCAGGCAATTCCTTGCATGCCTGATGACCTAATCAAAAAGAATCAAGAGACAGTAAAGAAGAACAAAGAATCAGTCTATCAGAACCTTTATGGCTCAACGCTTCCAGTCAAAACTCCGTTTGACGAGTAGTTCATCTAAAATAACTCAACGCTACCTAACAGTGATGTCAGTCCCCGGAGTGTCGCGAAGGGCGGAGGCCATGTCGTGAGCTTTGACGGTGGCTTTGCGCTCCATCAGTTCGGGGATGTTGTAGGAGTTCATCTGAGCGGTGTAGTACTCTAGCGGGTCCTTTTGCGGAAGGAGGAATGGTTTGGAGGCCTGTCCGTTCTCATCAATGTGGCAGAAATAAGGTCGAGTGTAGAGGCCGTCAATGCGTCTGCTGCTGAACACTAGCCATCGGCTGTTGCCGCTCCATGAGTGGTAGCTTTCCACGTCTTCGGAGTTTGCTGCTTCAAGTGGGTGGACATCTCCCGTTGAAAGGTTGACGGCCCAAAGGTCAGCATCCTTGTGCCAGATGGAGAAGTTGCCATATTCCTGAAGAGTGAAAATCAGAAACTTGCCGTCCGGGGATATTCTTGGAAACGAGACGCTCTTTCCGTTCTGTGCACCGTTGTAGAGAGTGTCAACCTTCTCACCGAACGAAGCGTTGTCAGGATTGAAGTCGATGCGGCAGAGGCTGTACTTGGCTTTTGAATATTCCTGCGGCATCGGGGAGACCGCTTTCGCTGAACAGAAGTACAGGCTGCGGCCGTCTGGAGAAAAAGTAGGGAAGGTCTCGAACGAATCCTTCGAACGTGTCAGTGGCGACCATGTGATTTCATGGTTGTCCACATCATAAACGACAACATCGGATGCCGAGTCATAAACCTCTATGCGGTTCTCGTTGTGACTGAAGAAGTTCTGGTTCGTGGTGTTGACGGAGAAAGCTACGTATTTCCCGGAAGGATGCCAGTACGGATAGACAAGCGCACTGATGGTGGAGTCGGTCTTAGTGTTCAGTTTCTCAACCTTGTCATCCAGAATCATCGCAGTGCCTCCGAAGTCTGCGCGGGCGTGGAACAGCATCTTAGAGGGATCCCTTTGGCAGTAGGAATGGCAATTGACGCAGTTCCCTCCAGTCAGGGAATTTTTGAATATAGCTGTTTGGGAATATGTCTCCAGATCTCTTTGATAGATCCCGACCTTCTTCCAAGCCTGATAGCCAGGCGGAATGAGTCTGTAGGAAAGGTATGGGTCGATTTTGTCTTGGGAGACGCTGATTGTGAATGGCTTGAACGTCAGCCATTCTCCGTTGCGTTTGACGGCGATGGTAAGATTGATATCTGTGCCTGCATTGTCTTCCATCAGCTTTTTCCAATATGACATCGGGAACGAGAACAGCCCCTTGTGTCCCGTGATCTGTCTGGTTCCGGATTTTCCTTCGACAATCAAAGTTGCTGGTTCGTCGCCAAGATAGGAGAAATTCAGCGGGGCGATGTTCTTGGGGATGGTGACTCCGCTGTAGTCGGGGAATATTCCAGGATTCTCATCTATGTTTCCTGACAAGCTGATTCTCTGTCCGCAGGAAACGGTCAGGAGCAGGGCTGACATCATGGATAGGATTCCATTGATAGATGGTCGCTTCGACGGGCTCAGCGACCAGTTGTGCCTCGGTCGCTGAGCCTGTCGAAGCGACCTTGTGAACGATATAATATTCATTAATTGTCAGTGATTTGAGTGAACAAAAGGTAGTACCAGAACGTGTCCCTGAACGAGGCCAAAGAGACTTTAGGATTCTGGCTTTGAGCCGCTCTCCCGTATTTCTCCTTGAAAGAACGGAAACGGGTTACATTTTCCTTCGTGACCCCGTGCGCGAGGCACCAGTCCAAATCAAAGGCCTGCCGCTGCTCCACTTCCTCGCGTGCCATCCCGTGGCTGATAGCAAAATCGACATCCATTGTCCCGAAATAATCGGAGTAGAATAGCAGGCAATCCTGCACCGGGGTCGGAAGTGTTTTTAGTGCTGGCACACCGAACCGTTTGTCAACAAACTGCACTACATTGTCCATGTCCTTGGCCAGCAGGAGATAAGACAAGGCATATTCCATAGCTTTCGTGTCGTTTGGATTTGCATCCACTATCCTGAACAGATCGTCCATTGGATTAGTGTAGAGTACGAAAGCATCCTCACAATTAAGGTCACGACGTCCGTTACCCAGAGTTGCATCATTCATCACGGCCTCATCGTTGTTCAGGAATGCTCTCTGCGATGCGACCCATTTGGATTGAAACGGAGATTTCTCCATCAACCTGAGATACTTCTCTGCCGTGAGGTATGACCCTCTCATCAGATCAATCTGTGTGATCATTTTCAACATCGATGGTACATGGTCTCCGAAAGCCAAGTCCGCGTTGAAAGCCGTGCTCTGTGCCGCGCCCATGTTGCCCATTGCGAATAGCACCCGACTGAGCCTCAGTAAGTCTATGTCATTCTGCGATTTCACATCATTGATTAGCGAGAGCGGCCCATTCTGCCTGAACTTGAAAAGATCCTCGGCCAGAAGGCCTTTCTCTGCCAAGGCTAGATTTAGGTAGTTAGCCTCGTTCTGTGAACGGACATCTTTTCCGTGGAGATGAATGATCTCATCCCAGTCTCCATTCGTGGCAAGGCATTCCAACCGGTAGAGCCTCATCTTGCTTTCAGACTTGAATGCATCGTTGAAGTACATGAAAGTGAGCACAGTGACAGCCGTGCTTAAAACGCAGATGCCTATTCTGGCTGCAAACCCCTTAACTGTGATCTTACGGGAAACTGCGGCTATGAAAATGCAGACTGACAGCATCACCCAACTGACGTAGTGAATCTCCGGCATCTTGAGAATGTCCACTTCATAGTACATGCGCGGGGTGAAGGCATCAAGGATGGTTGCAATCTCACCGGCCTGAATCATCATGAATCCCAAAAGTAGCGAGATGACGGGGTAAATGGCTGAAAGCAAAGCTTTTGGGCGTTTTACGAATATGTCGAAGAGCAGAGCCCTCACTGCGAACAGCAGTGCCACAGAGCCAGTCAGAAAGAATAGCCAGAGGGTCATCACGCTGCCCCAAAGCAAAGGCCTTCTTTTTATTTTTGAATATTCCAGCAGACAGAAAACAGCTGCCATGTAGGCGATAAGTCCTTGGTAGAAGCAGTAATAGTCGAGCAGTGAGACTGCCAGAAACACCGAAGGCAGCAGACAGAGCGGGAATATTCCCCACACTTCCCGGTCGCTGAGCTTGTCGAAGCGCTTTCCGGTCACTGAGCCTGTCGAAGTGACCGTACGCTCAAATTGTCCCCCGGTACAAGCCGTCCTCTCCATGAGCTTCCAGACCATCCAAGCATTCAGCCCCAGAAGCACGAGCGTCACAACCACCCCAACTCCAGAAACCGTGAAAAACTGCGTTAGAAATCTGGCTATGACCTCTGCCAATCCTCCCGGATGAAGCAAAATGTCTTTAACATAACCCCAGTCAAACAAAAACATCTCCTGCTGTCCTCTGAACATCAGCAGCCACTTCTGCGAAGAACAATATGCCGCTAACGCAAGCACACAGACTGCGCAAATTACATCCCGAATTATGTTGCCCTTAATTTGCTTCATATTGTCTGACCGACATTTTGAATCCATTCTTGACCGGCTTACGGGACATCACGAAATGCAGTTTCGCACCGTCCTTGATGTCGGAATAACGGACGACAGGAGAGTCGAGACGCTTGCCGTTCAGGTAGGCGGCCTTCACATAGACAGCATCCTTGCTCCAATCATCGGTCGTCATCTCCAGCGTACCGCCATCAGATAGCTTGACTTTCAGCCCTTTGACGCACGGAGAACCGATGTAATATTCATCAGATCCAGGGCAGAAAGGATAAAAACCAATGCAATTGAATATGTACCATGCAGACATCTGGCCGCAGTCATCGTTGCCGCTCAACGAGCCCGGCTCGTTGCCGTAGAAATTGTCGGTCACATAGCGCACCCATTTCTGGCACTTCCATGGCTGGCCGAACCAGTCGTAGAGGTAGGTGACGTGGTGGCAAGGCTCGTTGCCGTGCCAGTAGCCGCCGATGCGGCCCCAGATGTCGTGCGCTCCAGGAATATCCTCTGGCAATTCAATGGTGAACAGGCTGTCCAGACGGTTCAGAAGCAGATCTCTGCCCGCCCTCTCGACATAGCCTCCGAAATCGTGCGGCACCGTCCACGTGTACTGCATCGTGAACCCTTCCGTGATGTCACCCCAGCCGTGGACCGAGTTCGGTCCCTGATAGGCTATAGGGGCGAACGGGTCGCGCCATTTGCCCTTGGAATCCTTTCCGCGCATGTAACCGGTCTCCGGATCAATGAGGTTCCGGTAGTTCATCGAGCGGTTCAGAAAGAACTCGTAGTCCTCCTCGTGGCCGAGAAGCTTGGCCGCCTGGGCTATGCACCAATCATCGTAGGCATATTCAAGAGTCTTTGAGACAGACTCCTTTTCCTTGTCGAAAGGAACGTAGCCGAGGGTGGTATATTCAGGAATGCAGTCGTAGTGAGGGTTCGTGGCGGTGGTCTTCATCGCCTGGAACGCGCGCTCGTAGTCGAAGCCCTGCACACCCTTGAGCATCATGTCCGCCAGCACCGAGCAGGCGTGGTAGCCAATCATGCACCAGGTCTCGCCACCGTAGAACGACCAGATCGGGAGCATCTTCTCCGTGCTCTTGTCGAAGTGCGCGAGCATCGAGTTGGCGATGTCGGCCTGAAGCGGCTTGTTGACGAGGTTGAGAAGCGGGTGGAAAGCCCTGTAAGTGTCCCAAAGTGAGAATGTAGTGACGTTGGTGAAATTATCTGCTTTCCCGATAGTCCCATCGTGCTCGCGGAATCGTCCGTCAGCGTCCTCGAATAGAAACGGATGCAGGGCTGTTCTGTAAACGCTAGTGTAGAAAGTCTCCCTCAGAACTTTGTCTTCGGAATCTAGCTCGTACTTTCCGAGTTCCTTTTCCCAAAGGTCCTCAGCCTCGGCTCTCACAGTAGTGAAGTCCTTACCTTCCAATTCTTTAAGGTTATTCAGTGCTCCATCAGTCCCGACAGCCGACACAGCGACTTCCACGAATATGTTCTCGTCCGCCCTAGTCTTAAACCTTGCGACAGCCTTCAATTTCTGTCCCCATGCCTCAAGCGAACTGCGGAAACGCTTGGTGTTGTAGATGACCGGCTGCCCGTCTTGGAATATGTTGAACTCCTCAATCGGCCTTGAAAATCTGGCTACGAAATAGACATAACGTCCCGGATTCCATCCGTTCACGATCTTACTTCCTATGATCGTGCGCTCGTCCAGAAGACGGACTGTTGACCAAAGGCACTCCCATTTGAGGGTGTGGTCGAGGTCGATCATCACGAACGAACTGTCCGATTGCGGGAATGTGAACTTGAATATTCCGCTTCTTTGAGCTGCCGTCATCTCGGCCTTGACTCCGTAGTCTTTAAGTATGACTCCGTAATAGCCCGGCTTGCCCCATTCTAGAGAATGATCGTACTTTGACGGTTCCATTTTGGATCCGATTCCCGGCAGGAAAAGGAAGTCTCCCATGTCCGGGATTCCAGTTCCGCTTAAATGCGTGAGACTAAAACCCTGGATGAACGGCTTGGAGTACTTGTACCCCGCAGCGCAGTCATAGTCCTTGTCATCGCAGTCAGGACTAATCTGGATTCCCCCGAACGGCACCTGCGGCCCAGGGTAAACATTTCCGAACCCGTCCGTGCCCACGAAGACATTCACGTCATCGATAAGTCTATTTCCCATGGTTGGTGAGCCCTGTCGAACCACGTTTCCTTCGACAAGCTCAGGGACCGAGTTAGAGCCCATAGCACACACTAAACTGATACTTTCGGCAGGCTCAGTGACCTCCCCACTGCGGTCGCTGAGCTTGTCGAAGCGCCCGCCAGCGACACTTAATCCCGACAATCCGCACAGCAGCGCCATGCCCAATAATACCCTACGAATATTCATGACAACATTCATTTCCAATTTCCCCGTAAAGTTACCTAATATTTCTGTAAGTAACATTCAAACTATCATTTAATATTCCAGTTGACCTCGCTTTCACCCCTCGAAAGAACTCCGTGATATGTAAAGGTTTTATAGTCAGACAAATAAGCCATTGTCTTTGGTTGGAATCTACTAAAGGTATAGACTTATTTGCTTGATAATGTGTTGTTTGGCTATCACATCTCCCTCACTGAATGTCTCCGCGCCTCCGGACGTATTTAGACGCTGTTTGGTGGAGACAATATATTCAATTTCCCAATCATTGGATGGTCCTCCCCTTTTCATGCCAAGAGGTAACTTGCATAATCTAAAATGATTCCGTACCTTAGCGGAACGTACTAAAGAATTTGGAATATTTAACGATAACCTATATGAGATTAACACAGAATCCAATCTTGGCGGTGGCCGCATTCGCTGCGCTGATCCTTGCTTCCTGCGAAAAGGACATTGATTCCAACAACGAGAATTTTCCTGCGGACGGAGTCGTCAGGATTGATGCCTCTGTAAGCGGTCTGATGACCAAAGCCGACTTGCCTTATAGCGGATATACCGGTAGCGATCTTGGACTGTTCATAGATTACGGTGACGGTGATTACTATAGCAAGGACAATGTCCGCTGGGTTAATAATGGCGGCACATGGACTCCGGAGAGCCAAGCCCTGTGGAAGAATGCGCAAAGTCAGGCCGGAATATACGCTTATGCTCCTCACATCAGTGGGGCGGATGACCACACGAGTGTCGAGTTCTCCATTCCTTCGAACCAGACCGGTGGCACTTCCTCCGCCGATTTCCTTTGGAGTAGCATGCCTGGTTTTGTTCCTGCCGATGGTTTGGTTGACCAGAAACTGAACATAACGTTCAGCCACGTGCTGGTGAAGTTGAAAGTCAATCTTACTTTTGGGAATGAGTTCGGTGACTCGCATTCGGTCAAGGATGTGATCTTGAACGGGACTTCGAGCAAGATAAAATGTGATCTTGTCAATAGGACCATCGCTGATCTGGACCAGTCATCCTCCAATGACATATCAATGTGCAATACGTCTGATTATGTTTACGAGGCCATATTCTTTCCAGGTAAAGGACAGAAAAACGGAGCGCGGATGCTTACGGTCGTAATGTCCGACAACAAGGCGTACAATGTCACCATTGACAGTGACTTGGAGCTACTCGGTGGTTACGCTTATACCATGAATGTCAAGGTGGGAAAAGATCGGGTGCTTGCCGGAAATGTCAATGTCATTGAATGGCAGCCGGAGAAAGAGTTAGGTGAGAAGGATAGTTATATTGAGGAATATTCTGTCTGGGACGGAGAATCCACTGAACCTATCACAAAAGGATCCGGCACGGAGTCTGACCCGTACCTCATAGAGTCCGCTGCGCAATTGGCTGGTCTTGCGT
>DBKH01000028.1 GCA_002297815.1 Bacteroidales bacterium UBA755
GCCTTGATGGCTGGCCAGGGGTCGTAGCCTTCAAGGGTGAAGTCCTCGTACTTGAAATCGTAGATGGACTTGACATCGGGGTTGATGCGCATTGTCGGGAGCGGGCGGGGCTCACGGGTGAGCTGCTCGCGGACCTGATCGAAATGGTTCAGGTAAATGTGGGTGTCGCCTGTGGTGTGGATGAAATCACCGGGCTTCAGGCCGCAGACCTGGGCGATCATCATCGTCAGCAATGCGTAGGAGGCAATGTTGAACGGGACTCCGAGGAAAGTGTCGGCGCTGCGCTGGTAGAGCTGGCAGGAGAGTTTGCCTTCGGCCACGTAGAACTGGAACAGGCAGTGGCAAGGCGGCAGAGCCATCTTGTCAACCTCTCCTGGATTCCAGGCGGTTACGAGCATCCGTCTTGAATCCGGGTTGTTCTTGATCATATTCACAACTTGTGTGAGCTGGTCGATCGAGCGGCCGTCAGGGGTTGGCCATGAGCGCCATTGGTAGCCATAGACAGGGCCAAGATCACCGTTCTCGTCGGCCCACTCGTCCCAGATGGAGACACCGTGATCATTTAGGTACTTGATGTTGGTGTCACCAGAGATGAACCAGAGAAGCTCGTAGATGATGGATTTGAGGTGAACTTTCTTGGTCGTGAGAAGCGGGAAACCTTTGGAGAGGTCGAAGCGCATCTGGTAGCCGAAGACGCTTTTGGTGCCTACACCGGTGCGGTCGTGCTTGACAACTCCGGTCTCCATTATGTGACGCAGAAGATCTTGATACTGTTTCATTTGTGAATATATTCAATTGTGATTGTCACTTCAATGCTTCGATGCTTCGACAGGCTCAGCAACCGAAAAAGGCTGGTCGCTGAGCCTGCCGAAGCATACCAGCCTTGTATCATTTTATAAAAAACACCTACTTCCTGACCGAGAACGCCCAGATGATAGCCTCGCTGAAGGTCTCTCCCGGACGGAGCACAGTCGTCGGGTAATCCGGCTTGTTCGGAGAATCCGGACAGTGCTGGCACTCTATGGCCACGCCTTCGTAGTCATGGTAGCCACGGCCACACTTGCCGGCCGGACATCCCTCAAGCCAGTTGCCTGTGTAGATCTGCACGGCAGGCTGGGTGGTCAGAATCTCAAGCTGACGGCCGCTCAGAGGAGAGTACAACTGAGCGGCAGTCTGAAGCTGACCAGCCTCATAGTCATTGATCATGAAGCAGTTGTCGTAGCCCTTGCCGTAGTTCAAAGCCGGGAAGTCAGCCTTGATCTCAGCCCCGATCTTCTTGAACTCTCTGAAATCCATAGGAGTGCCGGCCACCGGATCTGGCTCCCCTACCGGAATCAGAGTCTCGTCTGTCGGCAGATAGACCTCCGCGTTGAGTTTCAGTTCGTGGTCAAGAATATTCCCGTTGCCCTCGCCATTCAAATTAAAGTAGACGTGGTTGGTAAGGTTGACGACAGTTGCCTTGTCGGTCTGAGCCGTGAAAGTCAGCTTCAAAACATCGTCCTCGCTCCATTCGTAATGCGTCACGACCTTCAGATTACCAGGATATCCGGCCTCACCGTCCTGTGAAAAATACTGAAACTCAACGGCGTCTCCCTCGATGCGGCTGTCCCAGACCTGATTCTGGAATCCGTCCGGACCGCCATGCAGATGATTAGGGCCGTTGTTGATCGGCAATGAATATTCCACCCCGTCAAGCGTGAACTTTCCGAGGGCTATGCGGTTGGCGTAACGTCCAGGGCACTTACCAGCACAAGGGCCGTCTCCGAAATAATCCTCCGGCTTTGTGTAGCCCAAAACCACATCCGCGATCTTTCCGTCCTTGTCCGGCACGGCGATCGAAACGATTCCGGCACCAATGCTTGAAAGACGTACGAACGCACCTCTCTCATTCTCAAGAGTATAAAGGAATATCTCCTTTCCGTCAGGGGACGTGCCCCAAAGTTCCTTGGTGATTTTCATATTCAGTGTTATTTTAGATTTTCAAGATAAGGAAGAACCACCTCCACCGGAGCGTCCTTCATAATCACATTCTTCTCTGAATCAAGTACATAGAGCGACGGTATGGCCCGCACGTTGTAGGTGACATCGGAGCGGATGATGTAACTCTGGTCGTAACCGTTGTACCAGTTCTTCGGATAGACGGAAGCATATTTACGCCACTTGTCCAACTCGTCATCGATGTAAATGTTGACTACAGCAAGCCTTCCCGAAGTCACCAGAGCCGCGATCTCCTCATCAGAAGTCAAGCTCTCCATGATCTCCTTACAGGCCGGGCAGCCAGGATTGGTGAAGAACAGCAGAGTCGTCTCAGCCTTGACGCTGTAAAGCGTGTGCCGTCTGCCGGACAGGTCCGTGAATGTGAAATCAGCGGCAGGAGACCCAATCATATTCAAAGAACACATCTGGGTTTCAAATGAATATGATGGCTTTAAATCGGGATCTGAATATTCAGAAACCGCGAGGCGGGAGACGTACGGCAGGTAAAGATCCTCGTTGCGCACCGGGGAATTCGGGTCGTAAAGATACTTGGGAACCATCTTCTCAAAGAATGCGAAGACATTGGATGAAGTGTCGGAAGCCTGGAACTTTTCAACCCTGTCGAAGAATCCGGCCATAGCCTTCCTAGCGAAATCAATCGGACATGTACCTTCCAAAAACGTCACATAAGTGCCGAAAGCCTTTTCAAGATCATCGGCAAGGACTCCGTTGACCACGTTGGTATCACACGGATAGGCCTTGCTCAAGAACTTGTTCCAATAGTTCGAGATGACATATTCAGCCTTCTCTTGAGGTTCGGCAATCACCGCTGGCGGCTCTGGAATAGGTGGAAAGGCATGCGGTTGGAAAGCAGTGGATTTGCCGTTGCCACGACCTGAGCACCCCACCATCACGAGGGCGCAAATCATTGTCAATGAATATGTCAGTAGACGTTTCATCATGTTTAGTCGTTCTTTTCCAACAGGCTCTGGGAAATGTTGATGATAAAGTCTCCCATCTTCTCAAGCTCCTGCACAATGTCAATGTAGAAGACTCCTGTCTGGTAATTGTAGCCTTCCTTCTCGATGTTCACAATGTGCTCCTCACGCAGGCTGTTGCGGTACTCGTTGATGTTGTACTCCGCATCCTCTGCGTTAGAGATGTCCTTAAGGAAGAGCGCTGGAGAGCTTAGGTTATCGGTCATAGCCTTGAAGGCCACGTCCAAAAGGTCGAGCATCCTGTCCAGCCTCTTGATCATCTCGTCGTCAAACGTCTTGCCGTGGTCAAGAGCCCGTTTCATCATCCTGCCTATGGCCTCACCGGAGTCTCCGATGCTTTCCAGCTCACCGATCACCCTGTACATCGACTTGATTCTCAATGCCGATACTGCACTGATGTCGCCCTTGGATACCTCTGTAAGATAGGAAGCAATCTCATATTCAATCTTATCCGTGATGCTCTCGTACTTGACAAGTTTCTCATTGACGGACTCCAGATCCGATTGGGTCTTCGCGCTCACCGCGCTGCGTATGAAGCCGACCTCACGACAGCATATTTCTGCAAAATGAATGATCTCCTGCTTGGCCTCGTCGAGGGAAAGTTCCGCAGTGGAGAGAGGTCCGCCCTGGATGAACTTGAGGCGATAGACCTCTTCCTCACCCTTAGGCGTAGGGATGATCTTGTTGACAGCCTTGACGAGCTGAGGGATGAACCAGACAAGAATCAGGGTCGTGGAAAGGTTGAAGACCGTGTGGAGGATGCATATCCCGTAAAGCATCGAGTTCTGCTGATCCGGGGAGAAACTTCCCACAGCGGTCGTTCCATCGAACAGGGTGACAGGGTTCTCGAAGCCTATGGCAGTTGTCATCGAGGCTATTATCTTCATCAGTGGGTTGAAGAACAACAACGCCAGCATGACTCCGATCACATTAAACAGCGTGTTCGCCATAGCAGTGCGCTTAGCCGAGTAGTTCCCCACCGCAGCGGCTATGTTGGCGGTGATTGTGGTTCCGATGTTCGCTCCGAGAACCATGGCAGCGGCCATCTCGAAGTTGATCCATCCGTTCGCCACGAAGACCATCGTGAGCGCCAGTGAGGCGCTGGAGGCCTGCACGATCACGGTTATCAAGGCACCGACAAGGGTGAATATGATCACGGAGAAGAAGCCGTAGCTGGTCAGGTTCTTCACAAGAGCCAGAACTTCAGGGTATTGGTTCAGATCAGGTACCGAGTCCTTCATCGTCGCGAGACCGATCAGCAGGAATGCGAATCCGATGACGAACTCTCCTATGTTGCGGTTCCTGTTGCTCTTGAGAGTCATCATGAAGAAGCCCAGGGCGATGAACGGAACCGCGAACGCTCCGATGTCGTAGCTGAATCCGAACAGGGAGATCATCCAGGCCGTGAGCGTCGTTCCGATGTTGGCTCCCATGATCACGCCTATGGCGTTGCCAAGTGCGAGCAGACCTGCGTTGACCATGCTGACGACCATCACGGTCGTTCCGCTGGAGGATTGGATGAGGGCTGTGATGACAATACCCGTGATGATTCCTTTGAATGTGGTTGACGTCATCGATGCCAAAAATGACCGCAGCTTGTCACCCGCCGCCTTCTGAAGACCCTCGCTCATCATGGTCATTCCGTATAGGAACATGGCCATCGCACCGAGCAGGGTAAGAATCTGTAGAAAAACCTGCATCTATCTTCTTAAGAATATTCCTACAAATTTACTGAAAAATCTTTTTGGTATTTGAATGATTTCAATAAAAATGAAAAGACTTTCACTAACGATGACAATCATCACACACCGAAGCCCGTGGAATGTAACTACTTAAGAATTAATAAATTAAGCAATTATCTTTGGTTAAACTACGCTAAAGACAATCATTTAATTAGTTATTTTTCAACAACTTACTAACATCACTATCTTTTAACACGATGCAGACGGGTTTGTCAAGGACAATGGTACGGCCAGTGTTCGATAGAAGACCTGTTCGGATGTCGCGCCTGAAAATCTGGATGCAGCCGCTGTCACGGCAGGCGACCAGAAGGAATTTTCCGTTCGGGGTGATGTTGAAGTTCCGAGGATGAATGCCCGTGTTCTGATAACCGGCATAAGCCAAAGTCCCGTCAGAATTGACTTTGAATATGGCGATTCCGTCATTCTGGAGCCTGTTGCTGGCATATAGGAACTTTCCGTCGGGTGAAAGGTGAATGTCTGCGCTGCCTCTGGCGTGGACAGTGTCAGCGCACACAGTTTGGACAACTCTGTCAGACTCCGTGTTAATGACCGCTATCGCTCCCGACAATTCCCCAAGGACATACGCCTTACTCTCGTCACCATTAAGGACTATATGTCTCGGCCCGAAATCCGATGGCAGTTGAATGCGCTTGCCATGTCTGGTGGCCACATCGTACCTCGTCACGGCATCAGCGCTGAACTCGGACACGTACAGTTCAGTTCCGGTGGCATTAAAAAGCGCGCAATGTGCGTGGGGCAGATTCTGCCGAGTGCTGTCCGGACCTCCAAGGCCTGTCTCGTAAAGGAAATCATGAGGCAGCAACCGCCCGTCATCTCCAAGGGGAAACTCTGTGACATTCCCAGATGAGTAATTTGCAGTCATCACAACGGATCCGTTTGTAGAGATGTAGCACGGATCATTTCCGTCAGTCAGTTCATTGCCAAGCAATTGCATCTCTCCTGTTTTGGTGTCGAGTCTTATTGCTCCAGCAGAAGCCGTACTGTCCCCTACCTCGCTGACCACATAGACAAACTTCCCGTCAGCAGACAACGTCAAGTAAGACGGATTCCTCATCTCCACCCGACCGACTGCACCTGGAGCCTCAGAAAACAGGCCCCTTTTGTCACCTTCAACCAGCATTCCTTTCTCCTGGTCAAAAAAGTAACTGTAAACTCCCCTGCTCGCACACTCATCCGTGTACGTGCCCACTATCATCGTCAACGGCTCGTTCCTGCACCCCGCCAGTGCCAGCGACACAACCGCGCCGCAAAACAACAACTCAGATTTTCTTTTGCACATCTTTCTATTTTTCATCAAATATATTTCATTTATTTCATATTTTCGCAGATAAACTTTTGAATATGACATTATGACCAAGACTGGAATCAAAATATTGGCGGTGGGAATCTTTCTCACGATGGCTTGCGGGAAGATTAATGCGCAGTTTTCGCTGACGGGGAACGATCCTGCCTCACTGAAGTGGAGGCAGATTGAGACTGAGAATTTCAAGTTAATCTTTCCGAAAGGAGAGGACTCGCTGGCAAGGGTTTATGGAATCGAACTGGAGCAGGCGAGAATCCGGAACGCAAGGTCTTCGGGCTATCTCATCGGGCAAAGCTACAAGAGCAAGATGCCCGTTGTGCTGCATAGCCGTTATGTCTTGCCTAATGCATCCGTCACGTGGGCTCCGAAGAGGATGGATATCTTCACGGTGAATGATCCTTACGAGCCGACCTCAATGCCATGGGTGCGGCATCTGGCAATCCACGAGGGGCGGCATGCGGCTCAAATGCAGTTCGGAGCTTCGGGAGGAGGGAAAGTCCTGCACTGGATCTTAGGGGAAATGGCAGCCGGTGCATTTGCGGGAATATACCCTGGACCGGCATTCCTTGAAGGGGATGCAGTAGTGGCCGAAACAGCGCTCAGCCGAAGTGGACGCGGACGGCAGGCCGATTTTCTTGAATATATGAGGCCTGCGTTCGACTGCGGGGACTGGAGGGACTATTACAAGTGGTACTACGGATCCAACAAGCGCTATACTCCTGATTATTACAGAGTTGGTTACATGCTTATCGCAGGAACGAGAGTGTTCTTTGATGATTCCCTTTTCACTCAAGAATATTTTGACCGGGTGGTACGCAAAGGCTGGTTCTTCAATCTCCAAAAGACTGTCAAGTCCGCTAGTGGAAAAAGTTTCAAGGAATCGTTCCGAACAATAGAGGAGAATTTTCAGCAACTTTGGAATGCCGAAGCATCACTCAGAGAGCCTTTCATGCCATCGAAGCAGGTAAGCAAAGCCTCACGGATGCACACGGAGTACAAAGGGGCGGTCGCGGGGGATGATTTAGGAATATATTCCCTCAAATCAGGAATATCCAAACCTAACAGTCTGGTCAGGCTGGATCCAACGGGTAAGGAAAAGAGGCTCAGGTCTTTCGCTTCCTACACAAGCGACCTGTTCCTTGATTCAGAGGGTCAAAGAATATTCTGGAGCGAGTCCGTAGCAGGGCGCAGATGGACTCTCAGCGGAAGTTCACGGATCCGCTACGTGGATCTGTCGAAGCCGGGAAGAGTCCACAACCTAACCAAAAACGGGCGGTATTTCAATCCGGCTCCGGCAACTGACGGAAAGGTCATAGCCGCCACTGAATATCCTTACGCAGGGGGATCGCGGATTGTCCTGCTGGATTCCGGCAATGGTTCCGTCAAGGAATCGTTCACCGCTCCGGACTCGCTTCAGTTCACGGAATCGGCCTGGATCGGGAACAGGCTGTTCGCGGCTGGACTATCAGAGAACGGAATGGGAGTCTATGAGGTAGTCGGAAAGGAGGCTGACGGGAAGGCTGCGCTTAGGCAACTACTTGGCCCTCAACCGGTCACACTTTCTCATCTCCGCACTGAGCTAGCCGAAGTGTCGAAGCGCCCGGCCTCGGAAAACGCACAGCTATCCTTCCTGTGCGACCGGACGGGAGTGACGGAATTATATTCATTGGACGTAGAGAATAGGACTCTGCGGCAGCTGACCTCGACACGCTACGGAATAAGTTCGCCTGTCTTTAAGGCGGACACACTGTACTACAGCTCTCTAGCTGCATCGGACAGACCTCAGGACTACAAACAGGGACGAATGATGTACGCCACTGCTGTAAGGGATCTGTCGATTAGCGAAGTGTCATTTGAGGATATTCATAAATATCCTGTCGCAGAAGGACTTACTGCACAAGAAACCACACTTGGTGACACTGTCACGATGGCTCCGGAGGTGCACTTCTCGCAGACAAGGAGATATTCAAAGATTCGATTCCCGCACATTCATTCTTGGGCACCGGTTTATTTTAACTACGACAACATTGAATCTTTCAGCTTCGATGACTACTACAAATCCGCCTCTCTTGGTGCCACTGCCATATTCCAAAATCTGCTGAGCACCGGCTACGGCATGATTGGCTACGGAGCACATGAGGATCCTTACAAGGAAGGCAGTTGGAGACATTCAGGACACTTCAAGTACTATTATACTGGGTTATATCCAGTGTTCGAGATTTCCGCTGACATCAATGACAGGGCAGCTCTTGACATCCAAAAAAGGCAAGTCACCAAAGGAAAAATGTACAACCTCTACAACAGAGGAAGGCAGACGGAAAGGCCTTATTTCGAAGGTAATGTCAAGGTTTACATCCCATTCAATTTCTCTTCAGGAGGCATAAACCGCGGCTTGATCCCACAGATAAAGTACAAATTCACAAACGATAAGTACAACGATCAAATTCTACTTCAACACATTGTGAATAAGGATGGAAAAGATGTAACTGAGACACTTAGTACAATCGGTGAGGATCATCTTTCAACGTTACAGACACTGGATTTCTCCTTGAGAGGCTACGTCATGAGGCAGAAAGCCCAGTCACAAGTTTTTCCTTCATTGGGATTCGGAGCCGAACTAGGACTTCATCTTAGACCAGGACACATCAACGCCTACGCTCCTACTGCCTACCTCTACACCTACGGTTATCTTCCAGGGTTCACCTCAAGGCAAGGGCTAAGACTTACAGCGTCTTTAGAAGCTTGGATCGGACCATTGGAGGACGGTGGCATGATGGAAGGGGCATTGACCGCTGTGCCTAGAGGATTCGTGGACACCAATCTTAGAAGCATCATCAATTCCTGCTCAGAATCCAGATGGAGAGTCACCGCAGACTATGCGATTCCTTTTGCGGACGTTGACTGGTCGTTCCTCAGTCCTGTTGCTTACATAAAGAATTTCAATCTTACTCCATTCTTCGACTGGTCTTACCAGACTTTCTACTGGGATTACAAACTTCACTACAATCCCGGAGCAGTCACCGCAGAGAACCTGTTCAGTGTTGGAGCTGACCTCACCGTCAATCTCGGCAACTTCTTCTGGCTTCCGTACGACACCCAGATAGGCATCCGCTACGCCCGCAACTTCTGGCACAACATCGACCGCTTCCCTATCACCAACCTTAATAAGAACTACATCGGCTGGATTTTCAGTGTTAATCTATAGTATCCTTTACTTTCGAAAAAGTTTTGCGAGAATGCGTCAGTTGTTTTATCTTTGCAAAATAGTAAAACATTATACTAATTTTTCTACAGATGGAGAAAGGCAAGACTGTTCCCGCATTTTGGGGTAAAGAGGACTGGCAGGCAATCTGGATTGGTGGCATAGTGATCATCATCGCCTGCATTGCTGTCCTGACTAAGGCATTTGATTTTTCAGCAGTTAAGTTCGCGACATGGACACTTGGAGAGAATCTCTCCGGAGCAGCAGCGGCAAAGGTTGTCCCTTTGGGTGAGCAGCTTGGGGCATGGGCATTTTGGCGCAAGTTCCTCGTGACGTTCATCACACTCGGAGCGTTGTTCACGATAGGAGTCAAACTCCAAGGCGAAAGCGTAAAGAAATATATTCCCGCCATCATCGGACTGTTCGTCATCGCTCTGGTGGTTCGTCTCATCAGCGCTGAATATACCCTCAACCGCTACCTCGAATGGGCTTTCTGGGCACTTCTGGTCGGTCTTCTTATCTCCAACACGGTAGGCGTTCCAAATTGGCTCAAGCCGGCCATCAAGACTGAATTCTACATCAAGACCGGTCTTGTCATCATGGGATTCTCCGTGCTGTTCTCCAACATCGCCAAATTCGGTCTCTACGGCCTTGGAATAGCATGGATTGTGACCCCGATTGTGATTCTTTTCATGTGGTGGTTCGGAACCAGAGTCTTGAAAATTGGTAACAAACCGCTTGTCATCACGATGGCAACAGCGACCAGTGTCTGCGGGACCAGCGCAGCGATCGCCACAGCAGCGGCATCAAACGCCAAAAAGAACGACCTCTCCATCACGGTGTCTATATCCATCATATTCACTATCATCATGATGGTGCTTGAGCCTGTGATCATCAAGGCTTGCGGAATGTCTCAGATTATGGGCGGTTCGCTCATCGGAGGTACTGTTGACTCAACCGGTGCTGTCGTTGTGGCAGGAACAGCTCTCGGTCCTGAAGCTCAGCAGGCTGCTGTGCTTGTGAAGTCCATCCAGAACATCCTGATCGGATTCATCGCATTCTTCGTGGCCGTCTTCTTCGCCACAAGGGTAGACAACACAGGGGCTAAAGTGGGTGCGGGCGAGATCTGGTACAGGTTCCCGAAATTCATCCTCGGTTTCTTCATCGCCTCGATGGTGGCCTCATTCCTGATCCAGCCTCTTTGCGGAGCCGATCAGGTCGGTGCCATCAACAAGGTTCTCGACCAGTACAAAAACTGGGCTTTCGTTCTGGCGTTCACCAGCATCGGACTGGACACGAACTTCAAGGAGATCATCAAGCAGATGCAGGGCGGCAAGGTGCTCTGGCTCTACATCATCGGCCAGCTCTTCAACATCGCGCTGACGTTCTTCGCTGTCTGGTTCCTCCTTTCTGGCAAGTTCTTCCCGATCCCTGTTCTTGATTAATGAATATCCAAGGCAAAAGAATCGTCAAGGTTCTTACCCTGACCGTTATAGGGGCGACCGTTTTGGCCGCCCTTTACATAATGGCGCACGGCCTCGGCCTTCAAGACTCGCTCGACTTCGGTGCGGGAGCATATTACTACGCTGACATCCCAGAGTTCGACAAGTACACCCAAGGCACACATTTCGCAGCCAAACTGCCGTTCTGGGTCTATGTGGTCCTGTTCCTCGCATGGGGAGCGCTGATGTACAAGGTCTGGAAATGGCTTGATAAATAATCTATTACGAATATGTCAGAGAAGGTTATGGCCGTTTGTCCGGCCTGCGGAGAAAAGCACGGAATCGAAGTCTGGAACCGCATAAATGTCGGAGAGAATCCGGAACTCAAGGCGAAAGTCAAGGACGGCTCGCTATTCGTGTGGGAATGCCCGCACTGCGGCAAGGCCAATCTCATTCAAGGTCAGACACTTTACCACGACCCTAACGAGCGCCTAATGATTTGGCTTATGCCTAACGGAATCCTTCCTGAGGCTCAGGAAAAAGCTCTTGAGGCACAATTCGAGAAGATTTCCGAAACTCTTGAAGGCTACACACTCCGACGAGTGAGCGATGTCGGGTCACTGATTGAGAAAGTCAATATTTTCGATGCTGGTTTGGATGATTGCGTGATTGAGATGTGTAAATACATCACCAAGATGGAGATGATGGATAAAGGTGGCGCCAAAGACCTTCTGAACACCCCATTCAAGTTCTACCACATTGACGGCCCAGACAACGACATCGAGTTCTCCTACCCTCACGATGGACAGATGCATGGCCTACGCATCGGATTCAATGTTTACGAAGACTGCGCTGGCATCATCCGCCGCAACCCTTCCGTCAAACCCTCCCCCGGCTTCTCCCGCATCGACCTTGCCTGGGTCGCCCGCTTCTTCAGGTAACGCATCGCTTTATTTAGCCAAAACCAATATATTTCACCCACTTTTGGCTAAATAAGGAACAAATACTCAAAAATTAAAGGGCCGCAGAGGAACAATCCCGTGCGACCCTTTGTCGTATTAAGTAAAAAAATTATTCTATTCTTCTAGCTCCGTCGCTAATCACTACATCGTAGAACTTCGGATCATGACCAAACTTGGCTGGGAACTGCTCCTTCACAGCAGCAATAAATCCATCGTAGAGCTCATCTTTGACAAGATTGATCGTGCAACCACCGAAGCCTCCACCCATCACGCGTGAGCCTGTCACCTCGCACTTGCGCGCCAACTTGTTGAGGAAATCAAGTTCATCACAGCTGACCTCGTAGAGTTTGCTCAGACCGAAGTGAGTTTGGTACATCATCTCACCCACTGTCTCGTAGTCACCTCTCTCAAGTGCATCACAAACGTCAAGAACCCTCTGAACCTCACCTATAACATACTCAGCCCTGAGGAAGTCTTCCTCTGAAATCTCCTCACGAACCTCATCAAGCCATACTCTCTTAGCATCACTAAGGAACTCCACGTCAGGATGATTCTTTCTGATGGCCCTTGCAGCGTTCTCACAGGACTCTCTCCTCTTGTTATACGCTGATGAGGCCAGTTCATGTTTCACACAAGAATCAACAAGAACGAGTTTATAACCCTTAGGATCGAATGGGAAGTACTTGTACACCAAAGTTTTGCAATCAAGACGGATAAGACTGCCCTTCTTTCCGAATATAGAGGCGAATTGATCCATGATTCCGCACTTCACACCGCAATAGTTATGCTCTGTTGACTGGCCGATCTTAGCAAGCTCAAACTTATCGATCTTGTTGTCAAACAGATAGTTGATAGCATAGGCGAAAGTACTTTCCAAAGCTGCCGAAGAAGAGAGTCCAGCTCCAAGTGGAACGTCACCAGCAAAAACAGTGTCGAAGCCCTCGACTTTTCCTCCACGTTTTATAGTCTCCCTGCACACACCGAAGATGTAGCTAGCCCACTGCTGCTTTGGCTTATCCTCCTCATCGAGTCCAAATTCGACATATTCATCATAATCTAATGAGAATGCCTTTACCTTCCTAGTTCCGTTCAACTTGATTTCTGCCATGATTCCGCAGTCAATGGCTCCCGGAAAAACATACCCCCCGTTATAGTCAGTGTGTTCACCAATGAGATTGATACGACCTGCAGAAGCGAAAATCTCGCCTCCCACTCCGAAAAGAGTCTTAAACTTCTCTTTGATTTTGTTTTTCATTTCCATATTATGTGATTTTAGTTTTGTTCGTTTAAGGAAATGATTTTTCAGTCGATTTCCAATAAGGCAAATTTAACAATTTTTATTGATTATCTACCGAATCCAAAAAACAATCGGACAATGATCGCTCACTCCCCCGACATAACGCGGTCCTGTGTAAGTTCTTAGCGGTTTCTCCCCTGAATGAGCATTGTCCCGCGTCATAAGGAAAGGCACTCTCAAGACTTTCATTTTAGGAATATCCCCTCCTACTGCGATGCCTTCCGAAATGAAAAACATGTCAATCATCTCCCATTTACCTGAATATCTTATAGTTCCCTCACCCTTTAACGCCAACGGAGCCGAAAGGTTAATTAAATAATAAGGCTCCCTATCCGTTAATATTCCGAAAGCCTGATTTTCTGGTGTGTCATTGAAGTCCCCCATCGCTACTATATTCTTTAAACCATACTTTTGAAGAGAGTCGGTTGCCTCACGCAACCTCCTTAGCGCCACTACTCTTCTATCACCTGTGTTACCTCCATACTTGGATGGATGATGATTTACCAAAAACACAACGCTATCCCCATCCGGCTTTCGGAATTTTGTCAAAAGAATATCCCTGGTCCTGATAGGGGGATCGGTTCCCGCACCGACCTTAAGCGGCACAGCCTGAATCAGTGTCAGCCTGGATTCTCGATATAATAGAGCCACATCTATCCCGCGTGGATCCGGTGAGTCGAAATGCACAATCCGATAGTCCGTTTTGTAAAGAGGTGTGTCCTTCAGAAGCTTTTCTAGAACAAAGCGGTTCTCTACCTCAGCTATTCCTATGACATCAGGAAAGGCTCCTTCACTATCCTTGACCCAGAATATTGACTTGGCAATTGCGTTACATTTTGCCATAAATCTACGCTTTGTCCAATGCCTTTTTCCGAAAGAGGTGAACTCCGCCTCCGAATCACTGCCGTTGAGGCTGTCCCTATGCCAGTCAAAGAGGTTCTCCAGATTCCAAAACATAACAAGAGTCCGCTCCTCTTCTGTTCCAGCAGCCAGAAACCTAAATTTTAAACTATGAAAAACTAACCTATTATTGGCTGGCTGGAACAGAAAAAGAGCAGACAGTATGATGAGCATTCTTTTCATTCCATTGGCAAATATGCGACACAAAAACGTAAAAAAAGAAAAGAAACATAAATACCACCTCTATTACCCCCAAATAAAAAAGAAAAATCTAAACAAAACAAAACAGCATCTAAATTTGTATCTTTGTTGTCTAATATGAATAGACTAAAGAATTTAATTTGATATGTCTTTGAAATGCGGAATAGTCGGCCTTCCTAATGTCGGCAAATCGACTTTGTTCAACTGTGTGAGCTCAGGCAAAGCCCAGAGCGCTAACTTCCCTTTCTGTACAATAGAACCTAACCTTGGTTCTACAAATGTCCCAGACAAAAGGCTAGAGGTACTTGCAGACATGTGTAAGCCTAAGAGCGTAGTTCCAGCTACTGTTGACATCGTGGACATCGCTGGATTAGTGAAAGGTGCAAGCAAAGGAGAGGGTCTTGGCAATCAATTTCTTGCCAATATTCGCGAGACTGATGCCATCCTTCATGTCCTCAGATGCTTTGACGATGGAAACATAGTTCATGTTGATGGCTCAGTAGATCCAGTAAGAGACAAGGAAGTAGTTGACACTGAACTCCAGATTAAAGACCTAGAGACGGTTGAGTCTCGTCTTGCCAAAAGCCAAAAACAAGCTACAACAGGAGGAGACAAGGATGCCAAGAAATTGGTAGCCCTTCTGCTACGCTACAAAGAAGCTCTTGAACAGGGCAAATCGTGTAGAACTGTGGAGTTCATCAATGAAGAAGAGGCAGCGATGGCCAAAGATCTTTTCTTGCTGACTAACAAACCCGTAATGTACATCTGTAATGTAGATGATGCGTCAGCTGTCAATGGCAACAAGTACGTTGACGCTGTACGTGAAGCTGTTAAGGAGGAAAACGCTGAGATTCTCGTAATCTCTGCTAAAACCGAGTCTGAAATTGCTGAAATGGACTCCTACGAGGATCGTCAAATGTTCCTTGATGAAATGGGGCTTAAAGAATCTGGTGTCGTGAGACTAATCCAAGGAGCATATCATCTGCTTGGTCTCCAAACATTCTTCACAGCAGGTGCTGATGAGTGTAGAGCTTGGACAATTCACAAAGGGGACAAAGCCACTAAAGCAGCTGGAGTGATTCACACTGACTTTGAAAAAGGCTTCATTAGGGCCGAGGTCATCAAGTACGATGATTTCGTCACCCTTGGTAGCGAAAGTGCCGTGAGAGCAGCAGGAAAACTAGCCACCGAAGGTAAGGAATATGTAGTTCAGGACGGTGACATCATGCACTTCCTCTTCAACGTGTAAAATTCGAGTGATTGTTGATGAGTTAAAGTAGAAACGGCATAATTATAAAATAAGAGGGTAACTAAAATAACTTTAGTTACCCTCTTATTTTAATAACTATCTTCCCGTCTAATAGAAACGAGCTCTGTTATCTTTTACATCTGCTTCAGTCATCATCACAGGAAGAATCATCTGAGTGCTGTAATTATTGATTTGAGAAGCATTGTTCTTGGCGTCATCCTCAGTGTAGAAAGCTCCTGTGTCACGGGAATTAACCTTAAACACGTATGTTCCTATTGTTCCGGCAATAGAGAATATTTCACCTTCTTTGGCAACTGAAACAGCTCCAATAAACTTAGGGTCCAATCCTTGTCCAGACAAAGACGCAAACCTCACTTCAACTCCAGAATTTACTGATGAATGAAGAGTGTCAGCTATGGCCTGAAGATCAGTCATTCCCATAATCTTGCGTTCTATGTCAGCAGCAGCTTTCTCTGAAGCCTTCTCTGCATAAAGTTGCTGACGAATAACATCCTTAACCTCGTCAAGTTTCGCGATGCCTTCTTTATGAATTCCGGTGACAGTCGCAATAAACAGGTAATTATTATTAACAGTGATAATCTCAGAAACTTTTCCTACCTTATTGTCAAACACCCATCTGGTAACTTCTTTTGCCTGAGAAATTGAGCCATAGTTAGAAGTAGCCTCAGTGACTTTGAGAGGATGTGAGTAGATTCCCATTGAATCTACAGCAGCCTTATAATTGTTGTATTTACCGGCTGCAATCTTGGAGAACTTGCTAGCCTGAGCATAGTAACTGTTGAAAGTCTCTCCACTAGCAAGAGCAGTTTTTTCAAGAATAGCAACCTGCTTCTTCGTGATAGGAGTAGTTCTCTTGGAAACCTCTACAATGTGAGTTCCGTACTGTGTCTTAACCACGTAAGGCTTTCCTACTTGTGCAGTAAGTACAGACTCAAATCCAGGAATCATGTAAGTCTGAGTCATCCAGCCAATGTTACCCAACTCTCCATCGGCAGCACTGTTGCTGTCTGATGAATATGAAGCTGCAATGTTTGAGAAATTACCACCCTTTGAAAGAACATTAAGAAGACTATCAGCTTTTGACACAGAAGCACCCTGAAGGAGAATGTGCTTAACATAGACAGAGTCTGGAATTTGTGATGTAGCAAGAACTCTGGCAGCATAGAACACGTTACCATCTGAAACGACAGAAGAAGTACCGTCATTGTTATTGTCCACAAACTCGCTGATTTCTTTGTTTACAGTAGAGAGCTCTCCAGCTTTGTACCAGTACTCGCTAAAGTTTCTCTCTGAGTTTCTAGCTAAGAATGATTTTAAGTTTTCAGTAGTAGAGAACTCATCATAAACCTTACTCATAGCCTCATTCGTGGCATTGATGTCTGATTCAGACGGTTTAACTTCAAAGACAACATATTCCATGTCTCTAGAAGCACCCTGCTTAAACATTTTCTTGTGAGATTCGTAATACTTTCTAATCTCTTCGCCACTTACTTTGACAGTAGTGTCCTGACCATAATTAGGAATCATTACGAAATCAACATTGGTCGTGTTGTTGTTCTCAGCGATAGCCCTGCGGAGCATGAGAGGGTTCTGTACATTACCATAAGTGAACAAAGAACCGTACTTAGCATAGTATTGCTGGGTATAGACAGTGTTCTGAAGGTAATTCCAATATTCTCTGATTCTACCAGTCTGATCCTGTGAAATAGCATCAAGAAGGTTCTGTAAAGCCTCCTTGGAGAAATTGCCGTTTTCATCCTGGAAAGCAGGATTCTGAGAGATGACAGGTGAAATCATGTCTCCAGCAAGGAGATCCTTCATTTCCTCTTCACCAACATTAATTCCGGCAGCCTTTGCATTTTTGACGAACAGATACTTGTCCAAAAGGCTCTGCCAAGCAGCGTTACGAACCTGCTCCTGCTGCTGCTCGTTCTGAGCAGACGAACCGGTCACCATCTCGTTGATGGTTGTGAATTTCTCAACATCTTGTTGGAAATCAAGATAAGAGATTGTTTTACCATTAATCACACCCACATCATTCTTTGAAGACATTGCATTAAAAGCAGTCTCAAGGGTTTGAGGGTCAATAATGAACGACAAAAGAGCCAAGGCAATGATGATAGACACTGCCATGCCGGCCTTTTCGCGAGTTTTTTGAAGAATCGCCATTGTGTATTACGTTTTTATAATTTCCAAAAAATAGGTATTGGGGTGCGAAGATAGTGATTTTAATTCAATTAACCATTATTTTTTAAGCAAAGGGCCAATAAAGTTTACAGAATCAATAATAACCTTTGTCGAATCCTGCACAACAACTAGGTCACTATTGAAAGCCTTGAATATTCTTGCATTTCTTGCCATCTCGTCAGAACGCATCCCGAATCCTTGAAGAAATCCATCATTAGAAAACATTCTGACATAGCAATCGGTGTAAATCTCCTTATTGGCTTGATCCCAATACAAAGTGTCAGTCTCCAATGTCTGTTGGTTAATTACGTTCTGGACAACAACATTACCAAAGGCCGACCAATACTCATCTTTAGTCTTTTTGCTTTTAAAATGTTTAGCATTGTTGGAATGAAGCACTGTCTCAAGCATGTCATCATCAGTATAGACAAAAGCATGAAGACCTTTAGGAAAGAGTTCGTAGGAAGATGTGTCGTTCTCATACCTTTCCATCAAGTCAGCCTCAACTCTCATCTGAATGCCGCCATTCTTAGTCTGGACCACAAACATGCTGTCAACTGTTTGAACAGGAGTTTCAGCTAGATCAAGACGTTCAGCCTCAGACAGTTTTCCCTTACATGAATATACGATGAAAGCAACCGCAGATGCGGTTGCAATCATCATAAAAGTATGTAAGTACCGTTTCAATCCAAACTACTACTTCTGAGTCCTTACCGTTGTAGTGGCGCGCATGCCACCGCAACTTACAGTGTAGGACTGTCCATCGACAACATCGTACATGAAAGCTTCTGCTTTCTGAGGATAATAAACACTGTAGGCAGAGATGAGCTTGTTGCAGTCATCAGTCAATGAAGCGTCAGCAGCCTTGGCTTTCTGGAGATAATCTACAGCTACCCAATATTTAGCTCTGCTTTCGATTTCATTTCCACCACAACGAGCAGCTCCCCAAATAGTAGCGATAAGGTAGTAAGCCTTTCCCTGATGATCTGGCTTAAGTTCAGCAGCTTCCCTTGCATATTCAAATGCTTTACCTGTGATGTTGTTCTTAAGGCAATAGGTAGCAAGTTCAATCATGTAGTCAGCCTTGACAGGATCATCATCTGCACAAAGTGAAACAGCCTCTTCAAAATACTTGATTGCAGTCTCAAATTCATCCTTAGCAGAATGAAGTTTATAAAGATAGTAAGCGGAAGAAGCGGATGGCTCGTTCTTATGCATTTTAGTTACAGCATTAAGGAAGAGATCGTTATTCTGGCATCCTTCAGTAGAGCCAAGCATCTTTACGATGTTGGTAACTAGATCCATGTTGTCAGGATCAGCTTCATAACGAGGGGTGAACAGGGCAATGAGATTGTCACAGCTTGCCACCTGACTTGTGATGAAAAGTCCTTCAATGTCAGACCTAATCTTAGCGTTATCATCGCTATTACCAGCCTTATCAAGCAATGCGATAGCGTTCTGATAGGTGTTAATCACATCCTCGGCACCAATTGCAGACTTTTTGTAAAGCTCGATAGCAGCGTTGAGATCCAGTAGAAGAAGACTAGGCTTTACCTTTTCCTGATTAATCTCGATAATTTTGTTCAACTGATCATAAACAACCTGAGGATCCTTGAAATACTGTGTGATGTACTGACCTTTTGAGTTATAGGCAGTAACGGCATATTTTGGATAATACTCAGCCCTAAGATCATTAAGGGTAAGAACCGTGTCGATCATGGCAGCACGAACTTGTGCATCTTTAGTCTTCACAATTTCTTTACCTATAAGGGTCATACCGTTAAGAAGCATGTTCTGGCTGGCAGTTGGAGGACAAAGCTTGAAGGCTTTTCTCCAGTTAGGAAGAGCCTCAGTGTAGTTCTTTTGCTTATAGTACTCCTGATAGTAAGACAGATACTTAATGCATTCAGCGCTATCAGCGCCATACTTACCCTGAGCAGAAGCATTTGTTCCAAAAGCTGCTGCTGCAAGAGTTAACAGTACTAGTGTAATCCTTTTCATGGTTTTGTATTATTTTATTTTTACTCTCTAAATTAATTATACTTTGGTTTTATGAACCAAATGTCGAAAATGTTGATTCCTATATTGAAATTAACATACCGCTCTCTTACAAGATTTCCAGATAAAGATCCTCTTTGACCAAAATCAACCCCTAATGTCAAGCCATTACTCCAACTAAACACAGGTAAAGTGGCTCCAAACGTAATTCCCACAGCGTTAATGGTCTTTCCGTCTAGTTTGCAAGAAGCTTGATCCCAATAGGCACCGGCACGATATGTTACCCTCTTTCGATAGTAACGAATGTCGTTTCTGTTAGGTACAATTGAGAATCCGGCTCTGACAGACTGAGCTGTAGATGCACTGAAAACAGCATTTCCTACACTAGCGAAACCAGGCAACTTATTCATCCCGCTAGAACTCCAATCTGAACGAATATAATTGATCTCAGCAGTCCACTTATCACCACCTTTAAAAGCGATTCCAACACCTAATTCACTTGCAAGCTTTACTTTGCCACTTCCTAATGTGTCAACATAACTCCTTGGAGAAGGAGTAGAATCATTTAAAGAAGAAATAGACTGAATTTCATACCTTTCAACTTCTCCGTTAAGACTCGTTCCAAACTTGTAGGTTGCTCCCAACACAGCTGTCACATTCTCAGAGACATTTGTCTCATACTGCACTCCTAATTTTGCGGTAAATGCATTCAGATCCATGTTGAATCCACTGGAGATACTCCTATAAGTGGAGTTTGACATTGTAAATGTGTTGGTTTTGTGCAGATTACCAAAATAATACTGTCCTTCTACACCAACTGAAAGTCCCCTTATGACATCAATGCCAGCACCAATGAATATGTTAGACATTCCACCGTAGCCATTTACTGTGTTGGTAATAACCCCTGTGTTCGCTATTATTGATGGGTCTGTAATCTTTGACGACATGTCATACCCAATGTCACTGTACGGAGTCACTCCTGCGTACATAGCAAGAGACTTATAGACAGGAAACGAGATAACAAAATCGTAGAAATTAAATGTGTTGTTGGATGATTTCAGATCATGCTGAGCGTAATACCTATTACCTTGAGCTACACCGAAATCGGCCATAAACGACTTAGCCTCCCTTTCAGTCACGGCAGCCGGATTGAGAATATTCACATTTCTCTTATCCCTTGTCGCGATGCCGACACCTCCCATGCTTTTGTTGTAAGCTGTGCCTTGTTTGGAAATCTCGCCTATTCCGAACATTGAGTAAGGAGTGTAGGCATTATAAGCCTCATTCTGAGCACTCAAAGGCAGTACACAGAATGACAGCATCACAAAAAGGAGCAGCTTATTAACAATTCTTTTCAACATAATACTTGTCAGCGATTAAGGCTAACCCCATCAGTACAAGATTACAGACTGCAAAGATGGAGTTTTTCATTCTTTTTGCAAAATATAAAGCGTCTCCTCCCGTAAAAACTACTGTTTTTTCAGGAAATAAAGACAAGTACCCCCCTATTTCAAACATTATGCCTGACACAACCCCTGATTCAATGGAAGATTTCAGCGAATCACCTATCTGTCTGACAACATCAGGGGTATCAACCAAAGGAAGGGTTCTTGAATATCTCGACAAAGATTTGAATCTAGTCCTAAAACCTGGAGAAATATTACCTCCAAGATACTCCCCATCAGGTTCAATGACATCAATAGTCAAAGTAGTCCCAAAATCAAAGACTAGGCTTCCTTTATCCTTAAAAAGATACCTAGCAGCTATTACCAAAGCAATCCTGTCAGGAGACAAATATGTTGGTAATGAATATTCTTCCGCTACTTCAATGTGTCTTTTGTCAATAATGACCAGTTTTCCGCATTTTGAACGAAGGCTATTCTCTACGTAGTGGCTGATTTCAATTGAGGATGAAATCACCATCACAGTCGGTCTTTCCTTTTCTATCAGTGAATCGATATATTCAAACATCTTTTCGCCTTGATAACGGAAAGTCTTTCCGAGGGTTATTCCTTCGGACCAAGCCGCCTTGAGGGCTGTGTTTCCTATTTCAACCAAAAAATTCGGCATTGTTTAAAACGGGCAAACTTTCAAAGATAGTAATTTTATTTCAATTTATTAAGAGTATCAAGAGCTTTTGACAAAGAATCTATCCCACGGCTTACAATCTTGAGTTTTCCCTCACTCTGTTTGAGGTTGAAAAGCTGATCGTTAGCATTAATATTCTGTAATATTCCCGAAAATACCTTTGACTTGTAGTAAGGAGACATCTGGTTGGCGATGAAGAACATGATCATCATTCCATTCTTTATTATAATCTTCTCGAAACCAAGCTTTCCACCTAAATTTCTGATTTTTACCACATCAAATAGATTGTCTAACTCCAAAGGCATCTCCCCAAAGCGATCCTCCAACTGAGCCTTGATTCTATCAATCTCCTTATCGTTGGTCATGCTGTCAAGCTGCTTGTATATTCTTATTTTCTCTGCTGTTATGTCGATGTACGAGTCAGGAATCATTGCCGGCTGATCAGTCTCAATCGTACAATCTTCAACAAAAGATTCATCAGTATGAACAGTGGATATTCCAGTCTCGACCCCAAGTTCGTCCATAGCCTCAGCCAGAATCTTCTGATAAGTCTCGTAACCCATGTCTGAGATGAAGCCACTTTGCTCAGCTCCTAGAAGATTTCCAGCCCCACGAATGTCCAAATCCTGCATTGCTATGTTGAATCCGCTTCCAAGATCGGAAAATTCTTCTATTGCCTTAAGTCTTCTTCTGGCATCATCGGTGATAGAAACCAATGGCGGTACAATCAAATAACAAAAAGCTTTTCTGTCAGACCTTCCTACGCGTCCGCGAAGTTGATGTAGGTCACTAAGGCCGATGTTTTGAGCCTGATTGATGATGATGGTGTTGGCGTTAGGAATATCAAGTCCGTTTTCTATGATTGTGGTACAGAGTAGCATGTCATAATCCCCACGAATAAAGTCTAACATCCTGTTCTCCAACTCCTTTGCCTCCATCTGACCGTGAGCTACACAGATTTTCATGTCTGGCACAAGTCTATGAAGAATCTCATGAATCGAAGGAAGTTCCTCAACTTTGTTATGGATGAAGAACAACTGGCCTCCACGATTCAATTCATAATTTATGATGCTACGTATCTCGTCTTTGTCAAACAGGATAATTTCAGTTTGAGTCGGAATCCTGTTAGGTGGGGGAGTGTTGATGATAGAAAGATCTCTTGCTCCAAGTAATGAAAATTGGAGAGTACGAGGAATAGGTGTCGCTGTCAAGGTCAATGTGTCCACAGAAGTCTTCACTTGACGGAATTTTTCTTTGGTAGAAACACCGAACTTCTGCTCCTCGTCGATGATCAGAAGTCCCAGATCCTTGAAGTCAAACCCTTTGCCAAGCAGTTTGTGTGTACCTATCACTATATCCAACTGTCCGTTCCGTAGCCGATCTTTTATGTCATTGATTTCTTTAGCGGTACGCAATCTGCTGACATAATCAATAGTACAAGGGAAATCCTTAAGACGAGAGGAAAAAGTGGTATAGTGCTGAAGGGAAAGGATGGTGGTAGGCACAAGAACAGCCACTTGTTTCCCGTCAGTAACAGCCTTGAAAGCCGCTCTGATCGCTATCTCAGTCTTACCGAAGCCAACATCCCCGCAGACAAGCCTGTCCATCGGGCTGTTGTCCTCCATATCCCTCTTTACAGCCTTGTTGGCCGATTCCTGATCCGGAGTGTCCTCGTACATAAACGAAGACTCAAGTTCTTCTTGAAGATAACTATCAGGTGAGTAGGCGAAGCCCTGCGTGGTTTTTCTCTTAGCATAGAGTTGTATAAGATCCTTCGCTATGTCCTTAATCTTAGATTTAGCACTAAGTTTGAGATTCTGCCAAGTTTTAGAACCTAACTTGTTAATTTTAGGTGGAATGCCATCTTTGGAACGGAATCGAGAAATCTTGTTCAACGAATGCACAGACACAAACACAACATCCCCATCCTTGTACATCAATTTCACTACCTCATGCAAACGTCCCTTGTCATCCTTAACCCTAACCAAACCTCCGAACACACCGACTCCATGATCAATGTGCACCACATAATCACCTATGTTAAATGCAGTCAAATCATTAAGAGTCAACTGTTCGCTTTTTTCAACCGTCCTTCTTACGCTAACTCTGTGGAAACGATCAAAAATCTCATGATCAGAATAGCAGCAAATCTTATCTTGCTGATCTATAAATCCAGAATGAATATTCTTCCCAGCAATAAACTCAGGCACCAATCCACTATTCTCTATCAAAATAGACTTCAACCTCTCCACCTGAGAATTTTTATCACTGAATATGACAACCTTGTACCCACGTTCCAAGTTCTGCCGGATGTCAGCGGTCAAAAGTTCGAAATTCTTGTTAAACACTGGCTGCGGGGTGATGTTGAAAGCAATCTCGTCAGAAGAATCCACCCCAAGCGGAACCTCTAGAAAAACTCTTTTAAACTTGCCAAAACCACCGAAAAAACCCTTTTCCTTATACATGTCGGAAGAGTCAAGCCAAACGACTGTACTTTTCGGAAATAGACTGACTAAACTTGTACTATTAGACTCAGCTGTCTCGGATGCAAGATCTGGGAAAATTTCCACCTCATTCTTCTCTTCTACTGAAAGTTGAGTGTTACAATCGAAAACATGAATCTTCTCAACCTCATTACCAAAAAATGACACTCTAAAAGGGAAGTTGAATGAGTATGAGAATATGTCTATTATTGCCCCTCTTATTGAATATTGTCCTGGAGCAGAGACGAAATCAACCTTCTCGAAGCCTTGTTTTGAAAGAATATTCTTGATTTCGTCATAAGATATTTCCTGACCTGCTTTGATTTTTAGAATGGAATCAGCTATTTTTTCCGGCACAGGAACCGGTTCCTCAAGAGCTTCAGGGTAAGTTACAATAAATAGTCTTTCAGAATCATCAGTATTAGAAAGTAATTTACCTATTGCAGAAGTTCTCTGAACACTTAACGAAGACTTGTAATTGCTCCTTTCTACTCCCTTTCCACTGTCTGGAAGATAGAAGACAACATCCCCATCAGTAAGAGAATAAAGATCTGAGCAGCAATATTCCGCACTCTCCCTGTCAGGCATAACTATCACATTAGTGCCACGCAAAGCGACTTGAGACACAACGAACCATCTGGCCGACAGAAACAATCCTTTACAGAAGATTTCGTTGCAGGAAATCAGCTTTTCTGAAAGTTTTTTAGATGACGAGGAACTTATCAACATAAGTGTTAAAATTCTGTTTAAAAGATGTTGAAAACCCTGTTAAAAACGGATTATCAAAAGTTAATTATTAGAAGCAAGTGACTTTTTAACAGTTTATCAAAAGCTTTTCAATAAAGTAACTAACAATATATCCAATATATAATAAATTGATAATCAACTCTTAAAATAAGTTATCAACAAATTAACAATCATTATAAAATCATAAAAGATTTAAAAAGATATCATTATATTTAATTAACTTTGAAATTTCTCTCCCCCACACTTCGACAATTTGACACTGCCTATTACTTCAAACTTCCGCCTGTTTTCACTATCTTTGTGCAGATTATAATGCTACCTGATGACAGAATTTGATCCGCACAGTACAAACGCTGGCAAAGATAAGGATTTGGACGGAATTATCCGCCCACAAGGATTGGAAGATTTCACTGGACAAAGGGAAATTGTGTCCAATCTAAATATCTATGTAAAAGCGGCCAAGATGAGGGGCGAAGCCCTTGACCATGTGCTCTTCCACGGACCTCCGGGCTTGGGAAAGACTACCCTCGCCCACATCATAGCCAACGAGATGGGAGTGAACATGAAGGTGACGTCCGGGCCTGTGCTTGACAAGCCGGGAGACCTTGCTGGGCTGCTTACCTCTCTGGAGACAGGTGATGTGTTGTTCATTGATGAGATTCATCGTCTTTCGCCTGAGGTCGAAGAGTATCTTTACTCAGCTATGGAGGACTATGTGATAGACATCATGATTGACAAGGGACCGGGTGCGAGATCTGTCCGTATTTCTCTTAATCCTTTCACCCTAGTAGGGGCTACAACTCGAAGCGGATTGCTTACTGCTCCTCTGCGCGAAAGGTTCGGAATTAATTGTGCTCTAGAATATTACGACACTTCAGACTTGATACGCATCGTGCGTAGAAGTGCGCGAATCTTAAATGTGACTATTGATGAAGAAGCAGCCAAAGAGATAGCGCTCAGAAGTCGTGGAACCCCAAGAATAGCCAACGCTCTCCTCAAGAGAGTACGTGATTTCGCACAGGTGATGGGGGACGGCCACATTGACCTGAACATTTCCCGTTACGCCCTTGACAAACTTAAGATTGACAAGAGGGGACTTGACTCCATAGACAACAAGATTCTCCGCACGATAATCACAACATTCAAAGGAGGACCTGTCGGAGCCAACACCATCGCTACTGCTATTAGTGAAGACCAGGGAACGTTCGAAGAAGTCTATGAACCGTTCTTGATAAAAGAAGGCTTCATTGTGCGCACGCAAAGAGGTCGGGTGGCCACCGAAATGGCCTATCATCACCTTGGACTTGACTCGGAACTCCAATCAAAAAAGGAAGAAGATGCCACATTATTCTAGATTTGTTGCTGTAATTACTGCATACATATTCTTTTCACTTAAAGCATTTTGCTGCACTTCCGTGATTATTTCCGGGGGAGTGCGGGCTGATGGTCGTCCGGTGATGCTGAAGCACCGCGATACAGGCGAGTTGAACAATAGGATGGAATGGTTCCAAGGTCAGGAATATTCATTCATAGGTCTCGTTAACTCACCGTCACAGGGTGGGGAAGTGTGGTCCGGAGTCAACTCAGCCGGATTCTGCATCATGAACACCGCTACCTACGACCTAAAGGATGACGACGTTCCTGCCTCAGAAATGGACAAGGAGGGGATTGTCATGTACAAGGCTCTTGGAATATGCCGCTGTCTCCAAGACTTTGAGAATATGCTCGATTCGCTTCCTAAGCCTTGGGGTGTGGAGGCAAATTTCGGCATCATTGACGCACTCGGTGAGGCTGCCTATTATGAAGTCAGCAATCATTCATGGAAGAAATACATCGTGGCTGACCAGCCTGGAGGCTACATGGTCGTGACGAATTTCACACGTAGTGGCCGTAAGGAAGACCGTAAAGGAGTTGACCGGTTTGAGAAGGCATCAGCGATAATGGCATCCGCTGATGTGGCCACCATTGACCACAGATTCCTCTTCAATGAAATATCCCGTACCGGAAAGCCGATCATGCGCGACATCACTTCCGCTTCGGTGGTTTTTGAAGGGGTTTCTTCGGGGGGTGATCCTAGTAACACAGTGATGTGGACGCTTTTAGGCAGTCCTACAAACACTGTCTATGTCCCGCTTAAGGTTTTTTCGAGCGATCATATTCCTTACTACATGAAAAGGTCCCGTGGGAGTGACAACGCCGCTATCTGTGATGACGCTCTTGCCTTGAAGGCTGCCTTTGGCTTTGAATATGGTTGCGAGGAGGATTGCCGTGAGGTCGAAAAGTATGTCGATCGGCATTTTTCGAATGACATGCCGGTGCGGTGTTATGACCGCTTCGCCAGACGGATTTACCACCGCTATCTTAAAATATGTGCGTCTAAATCACCGAAAATGGCTCATAAAATTGCTGATTACGAGAAAAATGACTAAAATTGCAGACTTATTGCGATTTCATTTGGAATTTTATAAATAACATATTCAGAATATGGCCGATAAATTAATCTCAAAGATTCCTGACGGTCCTTTGGCCGAGAAATGGACCAAACGTAAGTCGGAGCTCCGACTCGTCAATCCGAACAACAGAAGAAAGCTTGAAGTCATCGTTGTCGGTACCGGACTTGGAGGCGCTTCCGCAGCCGCTACTCTCGGTGAGCTTGGCTACAATGTCAAGGTTTTCTGCATCAGTGACTCACCTCGTCGCGCGCACTCCATCGC
>DBKH01000012.1 GCA_002297815.1 Bacteroidales bacterium UBA755
AATGATTTGTATTAACTTTGTGATTGAAAATATATTCAATTATGAAGAGCAAGAAACTGCGTATCACAGAAAAGGACTTTCTACTGGCCAACCGCAGGGCTTCGAGAGCAGAGGAAATCGAGAAGTACGGGAAACAGATCCTGATGAGGTCAATCACCCACAAGTCGAAAAAGGTCTATGACCGCAAGCGTCTGAAAAAGGCAGGCATCAGCTACAACGATGACCTGCCTTTATTCATTTCTGTCGCTTAATCTGTTCCCTCAGTTGCCGAACCTCGTCCTTCAGCTGCGAGTTCTCCGTGCATAGCCTATCTACAGAAGCCTTCAACTCCTCGTTTTCTTTTCTGACGGCAACAATTTCGGAGTTCACGGCCGTGATGTCCGCAAGCAGTCTCCTGTTCTCCGATGACAGCAGGTCAATGGATGCCTGAAGGTCTTTCAGAAAGTCGTTCTTTCTTTTTCGTGATCCGACAATCCAGCCGACGGCAGCCGTGAACAAAGGGATGATGTAAGTCCCGATAAATGTCAATGTCTCCATACCTTAGCCCTCCGAAAAGTAAAGTTTCATCTCCGCAAGCCGACGCTTCTGTAGTCCCGGCAGGACAACGCCTTTCGCATATACCCACCGCAGGAACTCGTCCATAATCGAGTTTCCGTTCGGATTCGCCTTGATTTTCTTCAGAAGCGTTGATTTACGGAAGTTGACTCCTCCGACATTGAACACGAATGACACGAGGGCATCGAACTGGCATTGGCGCAGATTCAAGCACTCCGCATTGACGATATCCTCTGCCCTCGCAATGTCCTGACTCAAGAACTCCTCAGCCTGTTCTTTCGAGATGGACATTCCATGGACGACTTCGGAAGTATGCCCAAAGCCGATTGTCCAGACTCCGGCAGGACAACTGTAGGCCGTCAGTCTCAGCCCCTCGAACTGTCGTATCAATGAATATGCTTTCTCGCTTGCCTTCATAATATTGTCTGATTTCTGTTTGTTTGGATTCTCAATCATAAGAGTATGAGTAAAACAAAGCCCCGCCACTGACTTTGCAGCTTCGGAAACACTTCCGAATACCAAGCAATTCCAAGTGACGGAGCGATGAACGATATTACTTCAAAGGCTAAAGCGAAATCTCCCCGAGCATCTCTCCAGACTTCTCGCCTGTCTTGATGTTGATGAAGAAATACTTCAGGAACACCTTTGGAGCAGCCTCTGTGACCTCACCGTGTACGGCCTTGTAGTCGGCAAGGATGTCGATCTGCTCGTCCACGATGGTTCTAGGTGCTCCGATGCTAACGGCCTTGCTGTAAGCCCTGGTCACGCCCTTGCTCTGCGGAGCCGATGCCATTATGACGAGCCTGAGGTCATCCCTCTCAGCCGGTGGATCTGGCAGCTGGAAATGGAAGTTCGCCGCCGTGAGCGAGAGGTCCGCCTCGCAAGGCGCATCGACACCCGTAAGCACCGGCGGAGTAGCGAGCTCGGCACCGCCTGCCTTGACGATCCAGAAGTTCAGTCTTGAATAGAGGTTCGCCCCGGAAATCTTGCTCGACGTTCCGAGAACGGACTTGCCCTTCTGCGTGTTCGCCAATGCGTTCCACGCAAGGATCTGCGCGTTGGTGAGACCTTTCCAGCCCTGCGAGAGCTGCTTGAAGATTGCCTTGACGGAAGACTGAGCCGCCGTCTTGAAACCGCCACCGTAGCCACGGTTGCGGATGTACTTGCGTCCACGGACTTTCGCCGCGGTCACGCCCTTCGCCGAGCCGGACATCTCCTCGAAGGCGATTGATGGAATGTACTTCATAATGAGATGGTTTTAAAATGGTTGAACAATAGTACTACTATTATTATTAGTTGATGTATTCTGAGGAAGAACCTTTGTCCAAGCCGTTCTTCTTGACGTTGGAATCAGTTACGTTCCTTACGATGAATATGCTGATGAAGTCCCCTTGATTGGAACCCTCCCCGAATGCAAGCCGGCCCTCGCAGGAAAGCGTCTTTCCCTTGAGCCGGCAGACCGAGGTCGGAGTGCCGAATGTATAAGAATATGCGCTTGCAGTCACCACCGGGAACGTGATGTCGATGTCCTCCGGCAGTCCCTCCATCGAGCACTCGAAAGCGTCCTTGTAGTCATCCCCCGCGAACTTGCTGAAGCAGATGTACAGGTAGCACCAGTTGTCCGTAACGACGGCCTTCGTGTCTGTGGCTGACTGGCTGCCGCTCTCTCCATTAACGATAGACGGCCTCAGGACAGTGTTCAGCGGGCAGTCCATTCTCTGGCTAAGAGTCACATAGGCAGAAGCGAAATACAGCGTAAGCGGCCCGAACTCGTCAAATTCAGGCAATTTCTCTACACATATCGTATGCGAATCCCGAATCCAAGACTTTACAATCGTGCTCGCCCCGTCAGCCTTTGATGACCGCAGGAACACCGCCGTCACAGCACTTCTGTTGATGCTCAAATCAGGAACCGTGATCTCCAGAACCTCCGCAGCCTTGTATTTCTCATTGTCCGTGTCAATACCGACCACGCCATTGAGAATCACCAGCCCTTTCTCCTGCCATTCACGGAACTCAATCTCCGCAACACCGAAATTATTTGCCAATGCCTTCATATCGTCATCCCCTGATTACGTTTACCGCCACTTCCGCTGCCGTCCCGAACACCTCGAACTCCATCAGATACTGACCGCCTCTCCTTGATATGGCGATGCGCCTCCCGTATCCCTCCACGCCGACAAGAGGTTTGACTGAATGCTCGATGCACGAGATCTCATACTTGCATTTTCCAAGTCCTCTTCCCATAAGGAAACAATCCACCTCATTGCGTGGGAAATCCTCATCGTTGAAGTCAATGTACATATATGACCCGTTGCCGAGGAAGCCATATTCTCCCGAAGCCGTCACCATAACCGGACTCCCGGAAAGCTCAAGCCTCATATCCTTGAACGGAGAGTTTGCGTCCGAGACCGCATCCGAAAAGTCCATCCGGGGACGCACCCTGTATAGTTTCTTGTTCACGTTCGACAGCTCGCCACAAATCGTTGAGACGGCCATCGACTCGCCCGTGAATCCCGTTTCCGTGTCCATCCACCAGAACGAGAGGAAATACTTCTGCCCGGGAACCGGTGCGAACCCAATTCTGTCAATGTATGCCTCGGTGATGTCCGCATCGCCCCAGTCCGGTGACAATGCTGGTGTGATGATGACGATGCTGTTCCAGCCGGAAGACACTCCCGTGCTCGTGGTCTGCGACATCTTGACCACAAGCCTGTGATGCTCCGATGGTTGGTTCAGCCCAACGAATATGATCCTGTCGGGCATAACCCAGAAATCGTCATAGTCCACCTCCGGGACATCCGATGTATAGACCGGAGCCGACTCCAGTGCCGGCA
>DBKH01000109.1 GCA_002297815.1 Bacteroidales bacterium UBA755
CTGGACAAGGCTTACAGCACCAGCGACTATCTTGCCAAGGTGTCCGGGACAAACACGCAGACGGTGGAGATAACCGTTCCAACGCGTGGTGAGCATTATTTCTATGCAGGTTATGCCAAGGATTCATCAGGTGATGCCAACAACGACAACGTGGTTGTGGAGATTCTGTCAGTCTCTCCAACCCCCATCCCCCTTGCGGTCGGAGAATACTGGGCGCAGATAAACGCACAAATGCCGATACTGTCAGCTCTTGTGATTGCTGATAGAATCAAAGCGAATTTCATTGATGTCGAGAATCTGGCCGCCAACTCGGCGTTCATTGACAGCCTCGTGGTCAACAAGCTCGTCGCGGGAATCCAGAACGGGCAGAGGGTGGAGATTTCACCGGAAAAGATGTCTATGAACATCTATGATTCAGACGGAACATTGGTGTCTGTGTTCGAGGGGAACAAATACACGGACATAGCATCATTGTTCGGAGATAGCTCCGGAAGCTTTTCGGTGACGATGGCGGCTGGGTCACAAACTGCATCGGCAGGCATGACAGGCGCGAGGACGGTCAAGACCATCTATGAGGATGTGACAGGAGTAAAGCAATTAACAGCTCCTTCACAAATAACCATCGGGGCAGGAACCCTTGCAATCGCTGCGGTAGTCCCATCCACGGACAGCAGCATAGAGCAGAGCTTTGACGCATATTTACGTATAAAAGCATACATCTATGCGGATTCGGCTTGTACCAACCTGAAATATTCCATAACCTTTTACGAATGCATGCTGTCTGGAAGCAAATCAGATGGGGGGACATACAATAGGAGCATTACCGCGAATTTAGCCAGCAAGAGTGTTACCGTTTCCGAAGGCTGGGTAAAGGTTGGAATACAAGCGAGCTTTTACGCGGAGGGTATCAATTGTTCATGCACCTGCTCTTGGAGCGGGCTGTCCGCGATAACCTTCAATCAGGATTTCTACGTGTCAAGGTATTTCGCGAACGGGCTGTGCTTAGGGATAAGAAACAACAACTACCTCGCACTCTATAATCAGTCATCCGGCGGCATGCGGATGAAGATGGAGAACGGAGGCTACGGATTCGACTTCTCGAACAACGGCATCAAGTTCCGCAGAAGCGCATCGGAGGGATGGAAGAGCCTTATTCCTACCTACGGGATGCCTCTCGGTGTGCTGGCCATGGGAACGATGAACCTCAATTCCACTTCACCGACGATGGGGACATACAAGGTGGTGAACGGAGGTACAATGTCCGTGTCTCGCCAATCAGACGGCATATTCAAGGTCACAGTCCCGTCCTCGTGGGGAAGTACATATCTTGTGCAGCTCACGACACTGGGGCGAACTGACAGAAACAACCCGATGGGTGCGTCTGTCTATTCGATTTCATCGGGTTCGTTCATCGTCGATACCATGAGCCTGAAAGGGACATGGGTCAACGAGGCGAAGGTAATGTTCTTGATAACAAGTTTGTATGATTTCAACACATGATGGATAATTTCAACGCCCACATCCTTGCGGACGAAGCGTCCACAGGCAGTGTCGTGGTCGGCACGGGAATATCGGCCACGTTGTTATTGTTTTTCCAGCAGTCTTTCGAGCGTATGCTGCCTTACCTTGTCATTGCCGCGGTGGTCATCCTGATCGACCTCGTGTTCGGCATCAGGGCCGCCAAGAGAAAGGGTGACCGGATCAGGATAAGCAGGGCTATAAGGCGCACCATCGGCAAGGCCGTAGAGTACTTCTGTTGGGTGGTGCTGGCGTCGAGCTTGGCCGTGGCCACCGGCTACACTATAATCGAGACCGGGCTGATGCTCGTGGTCATAGGCGTGGAGCTCATCAGCATCGTGCAGAACTGGTATTTCTGGAAGTTCGGGCACAAGCCTAAGGTCAAGGTGGACGCGGCAAAGGTCATAGAGGCGGTTGTCGAAGCCAAAACTGGCGCGAACATCGAGGGCGCGGTCTGCATCGAGAGAAACGAGGAAACAATCAAGGAGGCGGAAGATGGGGACAATCAGTAAGGATTTCAGTTACCGCGAGTTCGAGGAGTCACCTACAGCAAAGCGTAAAGGCATCTGCAACGTGATAACTTCGTTCGCGGTTCGTGACGCGGTGAAGGAGCTTACCGAAAAGGTGCTCCAGCCGCTCCGTGACAAGGTGGGGCATCCGCTGCGGATCAACAGCGGGTATCGTTGCCCGGAACTCAACAAGGAAGTGGGCGGAGTCCCCACATCGCAGCACGTCAAGGGTGAGGCGGCTGACATCGCGGCTGCTGATCCGTTCCTGCTTGCCAAGGTGGTAAGGAACACACCGGAGATCTGGAAAGAGGTTGACCAGATGATCCTCTATCCCACCTTCGTCCATCTCAGCCACCGCAAGGGCGGGCCGCAAAGGAGGCAGGTGCTCTACAACAAGAGATACCAAGGGGAAAGGTTTTAATATTCAATGAATATGAAAGGTTCAATTAATATTTTACTCTTACTTATCGTTGCATTGGTGGCCACGGTTTCCGCTCTGAGCTGGAGACTGGGCTACCGTGCAGCGGTCGCTTCGATAGGCTCAGCGACCATCACAACCAAGGCTGACACCCTGATTGTAAGGGACACCGTCACTGTTGAGTGTCCCGTCCCTATCCTCACTACAATCACCGACACGCTCCGTATTGCCTACCCTGATATCATCACTATCCGCGATACGGTATTTGTTCATTTGCCGGTCGAGACCAAAGTTTACCGTTCGCCCGATTACAGAGCCGTTGTGTCGGGAGTCCTCCCATCATTGGACTCGATTGAGATATTCCGAAAAAATCTTATAGTGAGCAATCCCCCCGCAATCCCCCCTCTAAAAGAAACGCGACAAAAACATCATCACTGGTCCATCGCGCTCCAGGTCGGCTACGGCCTAACCATCCACGACAACCGCATCACCCCGCTCCCCTACTTCGGCGCCGGACTCTCCTACAGCATTGTCGAGTGGTAAATATTCTTCAAAATATTTCGCAGAACGCTTGTATAATAACCAAAAGATTATTACATTTGTGTTATCAAAACAAAGGGGACAACAATGAGAAAGAAAACCAAAGAACGCAAGGAAATCGAGAAGTCACTGCTCTACTACCTTCAACTTTATAACGAGATCAAAGGACGTAATGAGGCTTGGCAAATCCTCTCTTGGTTGGAAGACTCGATTGATGAACTCGTAGAGAAACTCAAGATGATGTAACACCTCCCGGCTTAGGCCGGGACAAATCTTTTGGAATATGATTACAAAGGAACAGATGGATGCGCTGAAGGAGAGATTCATCAGTGCAAAGAATGAAAAAGAAAGGCTCGCAGTAAATGAAGAAATTCATAGGGTGTGCGAAGAGGATCCGGCAGCGGTCGCTGAAATCATGAAACTTCAACTTCAGGAAACGCACCGTAAAGTTGATGAGATCCTGGTGCGCAAACAACTGGAGGAAGTTTTGCCGGCAATCAGCCTTGCGCATATTGCCAAGACCTATTTCAAGAAATCAAGGGCTTGGCTATACCAGAGGATAAACGGACTTCCTGTCAATGGTAAACCAGCCCAGTTCACCGAAAGTGAACTTGACACGTTGAACAGGGCGTTGAATGACATTGGAGGCAAATTGTCCAGAATACACGTCTCATAGAAGTACCTAATGCAGTGATCAGCCCCGGAGTTATCCGGGGCTTTTTTAATCTATAATGTCAACGGCCTTGAGAGCTTCGGAGGCTCGGTCGGTCTTGCCGATGTAGATGGAGGTGATGGCGAGGCTGGAGTGGTCGGCCTGTTGCTGGACGGATGTGAGGGGAACACCAGAATTGACCATATTCGTGATGCCAGTGTCCTTGAGTGAATAGAACTGGAGCTCCTTTGGGAAACCGAGGGCTGGACGTACCACATAACTCCAGTAAGAGGCGAACCTGCGGGAACTGGCTTTTTTGGTGCCCGGAGAGAAGTCGTACATCGGGTGGTCACCGAAAAGGTAGTGGCCAGGATGGGAGAGGTCGAGTTTACGGACATATTTCATCATCGAGTCCGGAATGGTTCGGGTGGAATCCTTCTCATTCTTGGCGATGCTGGCACTGATGCGGATGAGCTGGTTGTCGAGGTCAATGTCCCGGCAGCGAAGCATCGAGAGCTCTTTCGGGCGGATAAAGCAGCAGTAGCACATCAGGGCCATAACTAGGTAAGGGACGTTGTTTGCCTCCAACCAGGTGATGAGTTCGTTGAACTCTTCCGGGGTGAACAGGCGACGGATTTTCTGGGTCAGGCGTTTAGGCTTGCGCTTGACTGCCATAAACGGGTTGCCTTTGATATATTTTCGCTCGATCATCCAATTGAAGAGGACTCGGAAAAAGAGGATGCTGTTGTTGAATGTTCTGGCAGAGACGGCCAGATCACGGTCGTCCATGAAGTCAATGGCATCACTTTCTGTGAAAGAGCAGACGTAGGAGGTCTCATCGAAGCCGTGTTCCAGAAGCCATTTCTTGAACAATTTGACATAGGAGGTGTAACCTCTTACTGTGTCAGGACGGTTGTCTTTAGTCTTGACCGCAAGGAATTTGTCAAGTGTCTCGAACATTAGAGCATAGGCTTTCGGGGCTATCTTCTCAGTGAACGGATTCCACCCCATCTGCAACTTAATGCCGAGATCTGCCATTATCTTCCGACCGACGCGCCTTCTTTCAGGCAATGACGGGATGCGGTTCAGCTTAATGCGGATCCGTCTCATCTTGCCGGTCGGAGGGTATATGCAAGAATAGGAAATGTACCAAACGTCTCCGGTCACGAGCTTCGGAGGAATGAAATCTATGTATGGAATCGGTGGCGTTAACACAATTTTTTTTTCTTTGCACAATGCGCTGAGCGCATCATACAAGGAAAAATCTTGTCCCGTTTTTGTCCCGTTTTTCTCGGAAAAATCCCGTAAATTATTGTCTATTAGCTCATTACAGCGATTTTGCGGAGGATACAGGATTCGAACCTGTGGGGCCTTTCAGCCGACTTGTTTTCGAGACAAGCACCATAAACCACTCGGACAATCCTCCTTGTTTTGCGATGCAAAATTAACAATTTTCGGGATAATTGTCAATTAGGTTGGACCTTTATTTCGTTTCGCTGCCTGATTTCGACTAATGTAAGAGATAAGGCAATTAGGAATTGTGCAAGAATATATGTCAGCATTATCCAGAAACCGCTTGCGTGAATCCTGATTTCCGTGAACTTTCCTATTGCCAGTATGGTGTCAGAGATGACAAATAGGACATAGCCAGCGACTGTAATCCAATAGAGGCGTTGCCTTTTGATGACGGCATTCTGCATTCCTGCGTTAATGCAGAACGCAAACGTCACAGCGTACACTGTCACAGCCATTCCAAGGAAACCTTTCACTTTGAACAACTGGGCTGTCATCGCCAATATGAAAATCATGACGACCGGGACAATCCTCAAAATGCCAAAGTGGGAGCCCGATTGCTCTTTTTGCGGAGATCCGATTGTCACCAAGTAGAATATGTGCCCAATAAGAAAAGAGGTCAGACCTGCTAGGAATGCTGCCTGTCCGTCAAACATCAGCAAGATGTCCCCTATGGCTCCGAACGTCAAAGCCGAAATAAGGGTTGTAACTCGTAAACCCGAAATCCTGTAATTCTTGAGAAGAATCCAACAGAACAACGCTAGCGATGGCACAATCAAAGGTTTCGAGCAGCATGTGAGAATATGTAAGTGTAAAATTTGGCCTATGATGTTACACGCAGAAGAAATGACAAACATTAAGAATGCCATAAACTTATAAATAGCGCCCGCTCCATTATAGGAGCGAGCGAATGAAGTTTTATCCATAATAAGGATTGTGATGTTTACTTCTTTGTAATTCTAGCTGTCCAACCTCCTCCGGGAGCCATGTGTATTTTGACTTTCTTGTCAGAAGGGACAGTGACGGTCTCATGCTTGTAGTCACGTGCTGCGCGATCTGCATTGATGCCATCACGGAATATTTCCATCTCCCAGTCGCCTTCACCAAGGAAACCAAGATCCAAAGTCAGATCTCTGGCTCGCCAGTCATTGAGTGAACCTACATACCAGACATCACCACTGCGACGTGCAAGCGTGATGAAACGTCCGAGAAATCCGTTAACGGCAACGCTCTCATCCCATACTGTAGGACAGTCTGAAATGAATTTTGTGCACTCAACTTCTGCCATATAGTTAGATGGAGAGTCACACAGCATATTCAGAGGAGAGTCGAAGACGACATATTCAGCTAGCTGATGGCAGCGGGTTCCTTGGCTCATCGCCTCGGAATTGACAGGATAGTAATTATTCTTGGTAGCATTGCGCATAGCACCCTGTGTATAATCCATTGGTCCGGCTGCCATTCTGATGAACGGTACAGTGACATCGTAGGTCACCTGATCAACACTCGGCTTACTCCATTTCATCTGCTCTAGGCCATGCACACCCTCGTAGTTGATAACATTAGGAAATGTTCTATTGAGTCCGACTGGCTTGTAGGCACCATGGAAATCAATCAACAGGCCGTACTTGGACGCAGTCTGTGCAGCGCGCCTGTAGAAGTCAACCATGTACTGATCGTCACGATCCATGAAATCGACCTTGAAGCCTTTAACTCCCATCTCTGAATAGTGCTTGCAGACCTTCTCCATGTCGCGGTCGAAGGCATAATAACCGGCCCAAAGGATTAGGCCTACGTTATGTGTTTTGGCATATTCACAAAGCATTGGAAGATCTATTTCCGGGATGACCTGCATCAAGTCGGCCTTCTTGTTGACAGCCCACCCCTCATCGAGGATGACATACTCAATGCCATGTTTCTGAGCGAAGTCGATGTAGTACTTGTAGGTGTCGTTGTTTATGCCTGCGCGGAAATCCACTCCGTAGAGATTCCATGCATTCCACCAGTCCCAGGCCACCTTGCCTGGCTTCACCCAACTATAGTCAAAAGTTGGATCAGATGGAGTGCCTAATTTCCAAACTAAGTCATTCACAGCAAGGTCAGCGTCATTTGTCGAAACCATAATGATTCGCCATGGGAAAGACTCTCCTGCGGAACATGTAGCAAGATATTCCTCACGCTCTTTGACAACGCCTTGAAGCATGTTGTGGCCGCCTTGTTCAACAGTTTTTGGATATGGAGCGAAACGACCTGAAAGAGTAGTCGCATCGCCCTCATTGTAAAGGAACATTCCAGGATAGTTCATCAAATCAGATTCTGTGATTAGGACTTTCATTCCTCCCTCGGCAGAGACAGCTATTGGTAGGAAAGCTAGGCGTTCCTTATTCCACTGTGAAAGAGCATGTATGGAATATGTGTTCTCGAAAGAGTTACAATACTGGCTTTCCAATGTTTCCGCATTCTGTTTGACATAAGGGATATACGCGTCCCAATCCTTTGCGAAATTGAATTGGGCTTTCTCCGCTATCACCTTGGAATCAGTCTTCAACAAGCTTCTGAAACGATAGGCCACACCCTCGTCATAGGCTCGGAAAGTAAGAGAAAACTCTTTGAATATGAGTGTAATCTCATTGTAGTTATCATGGACCTCCGATTTTTTGTAGGCAATAGCAGGTAGAAGCTGATCTATTGAGGTTTTTTTGGTCTTACGGACCTTATCATTTTCCCCGAAAACAATTCCGTCCGACAAAGTCATCGAAATATCAGAAGCATCAATCAGATTAATCTCATCCCTAGAGACAGAGTAAGTGATTGTCTTCCCTACAACAACATTCGCAGACAAATGACCGTCTGGAGAAACGACTTTGTAGGACACGTTCCTGGCGGAAGAAGGCAGGATCGCGGCCAATGAAATGGCTATTGTAGCCATGATAGCTTTACATGTCATAATCAAAAGAATTATGTGTTATCAGTAATTTCCGTTAAAGATACAAACATCTTTGGAAATATCTGTCAGATTGGTCTAAAAAGAGTTGTGAATAACATTTTAAATACCTATTTTTGTTAAAATTGAAGCAAGTACAATACCCAATGAACTCCAGAATATTCTTACTAGTTATTCTTTTGGTGTTGCATTCCTTAACCACGGCTGCTCAAGGACTTCCTAATGTCAGAGTCGAGGATAGTACAGGAAAAATGTTTCAGACATCAAACCTTATCGATGGCAAAAATGCCATCATGGTCTCTTTTTGGTCATCCACATGCAAATATTGTATTGAGGAGATTGATGCTTTAAGCGAAATGCTGTCGGAGTCCCCTGATGTTTCATGCAAGGTCGCCTGCGTGTCTGTGGATGACAGTCGATCAATCTCAAGGGCTAAAGCAATCGTCAAATCACATGATTGGGATGGTTTCACACTGCTTTATGACCGGAACAGAGATTTATTCAGAAGCCTTAATGTGGTTTATATTCCTCAGTTGTTTATCTACGATAAGAACGGAAAGCAGATCTACTCACACACTGGCTATTCAACCGGTGATGAACTTGAGATTATCAAAGTAATAAAACAAAATCAATAAATCTATGAAGCACAGGTTCCTGATGGCACTGCTTGCCATCACATTCATGCCCGGGTGCGGTGAAAAAGCAGAAGAAGTTATCCCAGAGATCCGGCTGTCAAATCAGTCTGACGCAAGTATTGCTATTAACAGCAATGGCCGGACCATCATTGTGGGGTTCACGAGCAACATGCCTTGGTCAGCATCTACCACAGTAGATTGGATAGTCGTGTCCCCTTCTTCAGGTGACATAGGGAGTAATTCGCTCAGGATTAACATTCAAGAAAATTCATCTCAGCAACCCAGAGAAGCCCTGATAACCGTTGCTGATCGCGATGTACAATCTGTAGTAAACATCAAGGTCACACAGGAAGCCGCATCTGAGGAACAGGTGTTTAGTCTGGACAAAACTGACTTCTGCGTTAAGGCTGAGGGCGGAGACATACAGCTTAAGGTTACCCATAACATAGGCTATGAGATCACTTCAATGCCAGACTGGGTCCATCAATCAAGTAAAAAGACCAACGGAGACTACGACAACTATGTCTTCTCAGTGGACAAAAACAATTCTTCAGAAAGCCGCGAAGGTGTCATAGTGTTCTGCAATGACCTTAACGTCTGCATCCCGGTCAACATCAAGCAGGCCGGAGCTAAAGCAAACGGAGAAAATGACGACACAACCTCTGGTGGAATGATCGTTCTTGAGTAATAATTTAAAAGATGAGCGTTATGAAATTATCGAATATATTCATGAATATGTTGGGCCTGTCCGCCATCGCGTTGACTGTAGCCTGCAACGAGGAAGAACGTGTAGTTGAACTTAGTACAATCAAGGCGGTTATAGAATTGCCTACCACTAAAACGACTCTTGACGGTCCTGACGCCAATGGAGTTTACAAGACAGTATGGGCATCAGGCGATGCCATAGCGGTATGCTCCAGTGACGGCAAGACAAGTGAGTTCAAACTCAAATCCGGTGAGAACACCAATAAGGGCGAGTTTGAAGGCGCGGCAGAACTAGGCAGTCTGATCGCGGTGTACCCATATTCAATAGTTAAAGGCAAAAGCGGCTCAACCATTTCCGTCAGCCTTCCAGAAGTTCAGGAATATGTTAGCGGGAATATTCCCGCTGGAGCCTACCCAATGGTCGCATCAAGCGACAACAGCTCTTTCTCGTTCAAGAACCTCTGTTCCGTTCTCAAGTTCCGTATGTTCGGTGATCTGACAATCAAATCCATCACCCTTACTCCGAACGACAGCAACATAAGAGTTTCGGGTGATGCATTTATTGACATCAATTCCAAGGAACTTGTGGTATATAAGGATGCAAATCCATCTGTCAGTCTTAACTGTCCTGACGGAGTGAAGCTGACAAGCGAGCCCACGGATTTCCTCATTGTCGTACCGGCACAAAAGTATGTAGGCGGATTCACGATCACAATCAGCACGAATGAGGGTATTGTTGTCAAGACAATCAAATCAGACATGACCCTGAACCGATCGACCCTTTACCCAAGCGAGGTGTTCGAATGCAAGGTTGGTGATGGCAAAGACAACATCGTCTTTGATGACGCGAACTTCAAGACTTACATAATCAAGAACTTCGACACTGATGGCGATGGCGAGATCAGTCATGAAGAAGCAATGGCAATCACGAAAATAGATGTTGATACTGACAACATCGAATCCCTATCAGGCATTGAGTACATGACCAACCTGACAGAACTTAACTGCGAGGGACCTTTTGTGTGGAGTGGCTATGAACCAGAGGAAGGCGAAGGAAAACTGAAAACGCTGGATGTGTCAAAAAACACGAAATTAACAAAATTATACTGTGGTTTCAACCAGCTTTCATCGCTGGACTTGACAAAGAATGTTCAGCTTGAACGGCTGCGCTGCGCTGGCAATTACCTTACTAGTCTTGATGTCAGCAAAAACACAGAACTCACACGTATCACAGCCTATAACAACCGCCTTTCCTCAATTGATGTCAGCAACAACACAAAACTGGCGATCATCGATCTATCCAACAATCAGATCAAGTCCATTGATGTTAGCAAGAACGAGTCGCTGACTACGTTCAATTGTGATGATAATCTGCTTACAGAACTATATCCCTACAATAACTCCAAGCTAACCACTATTTATTGTTCCAATAACAAGTTGTCTTCTATAAATGTATCAAAGAACGCAAAATTGACAGATTTGGCTATTTATGACAACAATGTGTCCGAAATTAACATCAGTAACAACCTTGAGCTAATTCATTTATATTGTGATAATAACAAGATTTCAGAGCTAGACTTGAGCAAGAACAGCAAGCTGAAGGAAGTGAGCGTCAACGATAACAATCTCACATCTCTTACAGTTAGCAGTTGCCCAGAAATCGTATTCTTAGGTGCAGATAATAACCAAATCAAAGATTTGGACATCTCCGATTTGGTTGCTCTGAAATATTTAAATTGTGTCGGAAATCCACTGGCGACCTTGTACGTGTTTGAAGGACAGGTTGATGCCATCACGGAGATGAAGATTCCTTCTAGCACAAGCATTGTGGTAAAAGGGTCGGAAGAGCCGGGAGACTGGGCCGACAAGGAGTTCTGGCACAAATCATTGGGGATGAGATTCACCGCAACATGGTGTGGGTACTGTCCTACCATGGCCACGAGTTTCAAGACCGCCATGGCCAATTACCCAGACAAGATTGAATTAGTGAACCTGCACGCCAGCTCATCTAATTTGGCTTTCAGTGGAACCAGTCTACTGGCAAGCATATTCAACATCACTGGTTATCCTACCGGCATTGTTGATTACAGAACAAGAATTGGTAATTCTGACATTGATTATACTGCAAAACTTATTGTCAACGCTGCGAAGGAGACAGAAAACAGTTACCCGACAAAAACAGGCATCTCGTTTAGATCGTCCGCATCCAACGGCATGCTGAACCTAGACATCAAGCTCTACATAAAAGAAAAAGGCGATTACAAAGTCACAGCCATTCTGCTTGAGGACAACATAATCGGTGAGCAGAACGGAGCTGGAAATGACTATGTGCACGATCGCATCGCACGTCTGGCCATCACTGGCATCACAGGAGATGAATTTTCCACGACAGCAGACTTTAAGACCGTGAACAAACATTACAGTGCCGCTCTCCCATCGTCACTAGACAAGGGCAATCTGTACATTCTCGTCTATGTGCTCAAGCAATATGGCTCACAGACCGTCATCAGAACTGCTGACTACGGTGACTACTATGTTGACAATGCTGCCAGCGCAGCGGTAGGAACCGTTCAAGAACTTATCCTTTGGGGCGGAAACGAAGATATAACAGATGGAGGCGAGATCACTTTAAACTAATTGAACCACGCATGAAAACAATTAAGATTATTTTCATCTTTCTTATCGCGTTATTAGTGGCCTGCACAGAGAAAGAGCGGCAGTACGAAGATGAAATGCAGCAGATAACATTATCAGCTGATATAGAACAGAATGCAACAACTAAAACTTCGCTTAGCGGACCGGTTTCTGGACGTTGGAAGACCTTATGGTCAGAGGATGATGTCATAGGTGTGTTCACAGGCGAGAATCCAGCATGTCCATTCACTCTGAAAAGTGGCGCGGGGACATCCCGAGCCGAGTTTTCAGGTGTGTACAAAAATCTGGATGGGTCAAAGAGAAAAATCGCCATCTACCCTTGTTCCATAATCTCCGACATTAATGACAATTCTTCTGTTGTTGTAGTTCTCCCCGCTGAACAACAATATACGATAAGAAACATAGCGGAAGGATCATTTCCGATGGTAGCGGTTACGGATGACACTGAGTTAAACTTCAAAAACCTATGTTCCGCGATTAAGGTATCAATAACTGGTGATTTAAGTGTGGACTTCATCAGTTTCTCCGCAAATGACGGTGACATCAAAGTCAGTGGCACGGCCATCATCAACCCAGACATTGATTCTCCAACTTTATCGATGACCCAAGACGGCAGTTCCTACGTAAAACTCGTTTGTCCTTCCATCAAGCTGTCTGAAGAAGCCACGGACTTCTACATAGTGGTTCCATCCCAGAAGTACAGCAATGGTTTTTCCTTGACAATCAGTACAGACAAAGGACTCATACAGAAAACGATTACTTCTGATGTCACCCTTCTTCGTTCCGAACTATACCGCATCACCCCGTTTGAGTGCAAAATAGACGAAGACAACAAGAATATTATCTTCGAAGATGCTAATTTCAAGTCTTATCTCATCAGCAAGTTCGACAAAGACGCGGATGGCGAAATCAGTTATGACGAGGCTTTGAATATCAAAATCATTGATGTCAACACAGACTACATTACGTCACTCTCAGGTATCGAGCACATGTCAAATCTTCGGTCTTTATACTGCTACGGTAGCGTAAAGTTAAACAACGCTACGCAAGAATATGAAAAGCAAGGTGTACTGAAAAAACTTGATTTATCTAAGAATATTAATCTCATAAATCTGGAAGTATTATATAATCAGATATCTTCTCTTAATGTAAGCAAAAACACTTTGCTGTCATCATTAAAATGCGATATGAATGAGCTCACATCACTAGATGTAAGCAATAATCCAAATCTGACACATTTATTTTGTGGCGATAATAATCTGACAACATTGAAAGTAGGGGAAAATCTGACATATCTCAGATGTAACGGGAATAATTTATCCACACTAGACTTAAGCAATACACTGAATCTAAAATATTTGGATTGTTATAATAATAATCTAACCACATTGGATATTAGCAAGAATTCAAATCTAACATCTATTGATTGCTACAATAATTATTTGACCACATTGGATGTAAGTAAGAATCCTAATCTGACTAATCTCAGATGCGATTATAACGAAATTGAATTTCTAGATCTTTCTTCGCTGACAGACCTAAAAGGGCTTGACTGCTTTAGTAATAAACTCACTTCTCTGGATGTAAGTAACAATCCAAATCTGACAGACCTTTATTGTAGTTATAATAATCTTACCAAACTGGATGTCAGCGGTAATCCCAATCTCAGTAGATTGCTTTGCTATAGTAATAAACTCTCATCCATAGATGTCAGAAATAATCATAATCTGGTCACTCTATACTGTTGGGGAAATAGCTTAACAGACTTGGATGTCAGCAAAAATCCAAATATAACTGATTTACACTGCGGTAAAAACAAAATCGAGTCTCTAGATATCTCAGCTCTGACTATTCTGGAAAAACTCTTCTGCAACGACAATCCGCTTATTACTTTATATGTCTATAATGGACAAATTGATAAGATCTCTTCAAAAGACATCCCATCCACAACGAACATCGTTGTTGGCTCTGAGCCGAGTGAAGATGAAGTGTTCACTGTGACTCCTTCTCTGTTCGACATTGACGGCAAAGAGCAGGACATCTCAATGACCGTGACGGCAAACATGGACTACTCCGTCAATTCCATGCCGGAGTGGATCAGAAAAAAGTCAGAAAACTCCGGAGCGTACACATTCACGGTGAGCGCAAACACTGCGTCAGCAGCCCGAAGCGGAGACATCGTGTTCAAGAATGTCAACAACTCGCTACTGACAGTGGCCGTTAAGCAGGTAATCCAGGCCTACACTTCAACAGATTACAACCAAGACGGGCAGGTGAGCAAGATCCACTCGGCCACTGTCGGCAAAGGAATAGATGTGGTCTTCGTTGGAGACGCGTTCGCTGACAAGGACCAGGAGCTTTTCAACAAATATGTCGAGCTCGGCAAGGAGGCGTTCTTTACCGAGGAGCCGTTCAAAAGCACAAAGAACAGATTCAACATCTATAGAATCGGATCAGTCTCGAAAAACGGAATCATCAAACAGGAAGGTGGCGATACTAAATTCTCCGCTCAATTCGGGCAAGGGACACATATAGAAGGTGATAATGAAGCTATTTTCAGTTTTGTAAGCGAAAAGCTGCCGTCTGTGGATCTTAAGAAGACAATCATCTTCGTGATCATCAATAAGGTCAAGTATGCTGGAACCTGCCACATGTACAGTAACAACCAGGCGATCTGCTACGTTCCTCTCTGTAAAAACGAGACTGAATACGCCCAAACACTCCGTCACGAAGGTTGCGGTCACGGATTCGGAAAACTGGCTGATGAATATTTCTATTCATCACAAGGCACTATCCCGACCGAAATGAGTACACAACTTAAACAGTGGCAAGGAATCTCCTATGGCTTCTATGAGAATGTAGATCTGACATCAGACCCGAACACTATCAAATGGTCCAGACTCATCGCTGACTCAAGATATTCAGGAAACGTGGGAGTCTATCAAGGCGGCTACACCTACCCTTACGGAGTTTACAGGCCAACCGAGAACAGCATCATGCGTTACAACACGGGTGGATTCAACGCTCCTTCCAGAGAGGCTATCTACAAGAAAATCATGAAGTTCTCCGAAGGTGACACTTGGACTTACGACTACGAGACATTCGTGGCATTCGATGCACCGGCAAGAAGCACAGAGGCTGTGACCAAAGCCGCAGCCCAAAGCACTAGCGTTGACAAGTCCAACTTCATTCCTCTAGCTCCTCCAGTGATGATCATGGTTAACGAATGATGTCAAAGTCAAGAATATTCACGTTTCTGTCTCTCGCTCTTGGAGTAAGCTTCATCTCTAGCGCTCAAGACAACAGTTACTTGCACTGGAGCCTTGAGTCAAACGATGTCTGGTACACGGACAGGAACGACTACGGCTCCAACAACTACCTTAAGCTGGACTGGTCTAGAAAGCGTTTTCAGGTCGGCATGCAAGCAGAGTGGCATCCACAGCCTCTTCTTGGCTACGACGAGGGCAGCAAAGGATTCTACTTACCGGAGAAGTTTATTCGTTACAATGCCGAAAACTTCAACTTAACCCTCGGTGACTGGTACGACCAGTTCGGCTCCGGGCTTCTGTTCCGCTCATGGGAGGACAGGGCGCTGGGAATGAACAACTCTGTCGGAGGGGCTAGGCTAGAATATTCAAAAGGGATAATTGGAACAAAGCTCGTGTGGGGATTTCCGAGACATCTGCGGGGATATTCAGGAACCCAGATTCTTGGAGCGGACATCACTCTCTCGCAGATAAGTCTGTTTGGAGGCGATTTGGGATTGGAGTTTTCCTTTCTGGAGCGTTTCGAAAAAGGACTCCCCTACTACCTTGAGGAGGATTGGACAAAAGTCAACGTACCGAAGAACAACGCCTCTTGGTCTGTTGGAGCGAATTATGCCATAGGAGGATTTTACATCAAAGGTGAATATTGCGGAAAGCAGAAGGACTGGCATGACTTTTCGGTAAGCGGGGTGGATAATCTTCACCAAGGGGACGCTCTGTCGCTTGAGAGCGGACTGTACATCGGCAGAATCAGTGCCGTGGCATCGTTCAGGCATCTCCAGAACATGACCAACAAGATCTTCAGGACCAACGAGGCTTTCATCTCCAACACCCTAAACTACATCCCAGCCCTTTCCCTTCAGCACACGTACATGCTTTGCACTTTGGAACCATACTACCCTAACTCTGATGGAGAGAATGCCTGGCAGGTCGACCTGATCTACAAGGCGAGCAAAAAGGACAGATTACACTTCAACTACAGCGAGGCGCACAGTCTTGGAATGTACCACGAACTTGGTAAAAGGGCACTGCTTTTCAGGGATGTCAGCGTCAAGTACGAGCGAAAGTGGAACCACCGTCTGAAGTCTGTGCTGTTTCTGAATATTCAGGAGAGTTCTCCGTCCCACGGGGTGCACAGGATGACAGAGGTTCGGAACACGGCAGTCGCAGATGTGACTTACCGCTTCTCAGGCAGATTCTCCATGCGAGGGGAACTTCAGTACCTCTACAGCGCAGAAGCCGAAAAGGATTGGTGTGCCGCCCTACTTGAGACTTATTTCACAAAAGGATGGTCTCTGTTCGCCAAGGACATGTATAATCACGGATCTAGTAAAATACACTATTATCAGGTCGGTGCTGGTTACAGCCGTGGCCACTATAGGATCAGCGCGTCATTCGGCAAGAACCGTGAGGGAATGATCTGCTCTGGTGGCGTATGCCGTTGGCAACCCGGATTCTCTGGCGGAAGCCTTTCAATCTCAATAGTTTTCTGATGAAACGAATATATTCATTAATAATTTGCATAGCGGTTTTAGCCTTGCCGCCCGCGCTGAACTCATGTCAAGGGATTCATTCGGATTGGGAAGAATATCAGAAAGAGCCCAAACCGAAGCCTGAGCCAGAACCGGAGACCAACGAGAGCTCTGCCCTCGTCTTCTATTTCACAGGAACATGGTGCACCTACTGTCCGAACATGTCCAAGAGCCTGAACAAGGTCAACGAAAGGCTTTCCGGACGGCTAATTACGGTCAGTGTCCACAAAGGTGACAACTACAGCATAGGCTACGAAAACGATTTCTGCAAACGGTTCTCTGTCAACAGTTTTCCCTCCGCCATCATAAACTATGAGCCTACGGTCTTTGGCAACAACGAGGAGATTCTCTTCCAAGCGGCTAACAGGCACTTGGAATCGGTGAAAAAACCTTGTGCTATCACGATCACACCAATCACTGACTCTCCGAATAAGGCCCAGGTGGCTGTCAAAGTCGCTGAAAGCGGTAAGTATAGAATCTTCGCAGCCTTGACGCAGGACGGGATCAAGGGCTTCCAAGTCGGCCAAGGCTCTGACTACACGTTCAACAATGTAGTCAGAGCCTTGGCGACATCCCCGGACGGAGCCCCGTTGATTGCAGCTGACGGTAGCGAGACCCTCTCGGAGGGAGCGACTGTCAATCTGAATATTTCCACATCCTACAATGGTGCTGACGGCTGCTATTGGACCGTGGCCGTCCTCAAAGAGAATGACAAAGGAATATTCCTAGTCAACAATGCGGCCAAAAGTCAGCAAATCAGTCAACCTTGACCTTTAATGAATATTTTCCCGCAGACATTGTCTTAGGCTTTCCGTTTGACGCTGTGACAGTGGCTGTTGTGCCTTCCGGGACCTCGATTGTGAGCGTTGCCACATGGGACTTGGCGGATTTTCTGCTGAGCGAGACACGGATCATTCCAAAGTGGGTCTCAAGAGAGGCGGACGCTGTTTTCAAAGCCCCCATCTGAGGCTTGACCACGAAAGTCTTGAAGCCCGGAGCTGTCGGCTCGATTCCGCTGAGCTTCTGGCTCATGATTGTCAGCGGGCCACCACTCCAAGCGTGGTTGATCGTGCCGCCACCGAAGCCTTCGCTACCTATTCCCCAGCCTTCGAACAGGGTCGTGTAGTCGTACCCAAGCATCTTGGCGTAACGAGATTTCATCCTTTCTATGGCGAAGTCAGCGTGTCCCATCTTGAATAGAGCCTCAAGAACGTACTTCTCCATGTAAGGGCTGGCGTGGTACTCCTTTTTAAGGGTCTCGAACAGAGCTGGATACTTGTCAGCAGTGGCAAGGCCGGAAACAATGGCCATTGCCTGGGCACGGTCGTCAGTCTGTTTCTTGTAGTTCGGATCACGATAAGCGGAACCGGTCCAATACTGTGCGTCAAAGGCATCGGCAATTCTTTTCATCAAAGCACCTATCGTCTCCACATCCTTCTCCTTGCCGAGAATGCGGGCAAATTCCTTTTGTGATTTGAGGGCCAGATAATACCAGCAGTTCGTCAAGACTTCCGTGTCAATGTCATTTCCCCAGTCGCCCCAGTTCCAATCTCCATGACGGACATTCAGCAAACCGTTATCCTTGAATCTCCATAGACCGCTTCTGAACAGATAACGCTCGACTTTAGGATAGACTTCCGCAACAAAGCTGCTGTCTCCGCTGAACCAGTACTGAGTGTGGAAACCGTACCAGCCCACGGAGGCAAGCATCTGGAGAGGAAGTTCGCTCACACGGTTGCCGGCAGGCACAGGGGAATAGAGCACTCCATTGGCCGCTTGCCAGTTCACAAGTTCAAGGATTCCCTTTCTTGCCAGCAATTGGCCAGACGGAGACAAGGCGTAGAATGCCTCTCCCAACTCGTTTACCTCATCTCCCCACCACTGGGCGCGCTCACGGTCAGGACAATCCATGTAAGTGTCGCGCATGGTGATGTAAAGGGTTCTGGCAGAACGTTTCCAAAGTTCATTAAGAAACGGGTCTTCACACTCGAACGAGCCTGAGATCTCAGTGTCGTAACCTGTCTCACGATATTTAAGTTCAAGGACTTTCACTCCAGAAGGCACGATGTACCAGACCTCATGGCCGTTCATCCAGCCGAGGTTTTCATATTCCTGAACGCCACCACGGGTGATGTATTCAGCGCGCACATTGTTCTCGCTGCCTCCGCGGTAGTTGTCTGTCATGATCTTGACCATCTCTCCCCCTTTGGCCTCGACCTTGAGATAAGGTGTAATCTGGGCGTTGTAAGGCAGCTTGCAGTAAACGGTGTCGTTGGATTGACGGACGCTGGCATATTCCTTAAAACCGTAGTCCTTCCACATCGGAATCGGACGCTCAACAAGTTCGCCCATCGCAGGCCAAGCCATTTCGTCCACATAAGAAGCTTTGTACATCTTTCTTCGGACATCGAAACCGGGCATATTCCACCCTTGTTGTTCCTTTCTAGCATCGAAACGGATATTACTTTCAGGAAGACGGTAGTTAGGATGAGGAGCATCCGTGCTGCTATAAGCCGGATTAGGGACGCAGAGCCATGAGTTGTCGGAAAGAATTTCCAATTCCGGAGAGACAGCCTCAAAGATCAAAGCAGCCTGTCCGCTGTTATTATGGCTGAATCCTTGTTTGCCGAAATGCCAAAGCAGAATAGCAATCGTGTTGTTTCCTTCTTTCAGGAAAGGAGCTATGTCCACTTTGTCATAATATGTCCCGTTCGGGGAAGGGCCACGCTTAAGCCCTCCCTCAAAGACAGCGAGCTCACCATTGATCCACATCCAGTACTTTGAGTCAACTGCAATCTTCGCTACAAGTTTGTCAGGAAGTTTAGTGACATTGACTTCCTTACGGTAGGAAATCCACGTGTTTGTTGTACTTTGAACCCACGAATTTGTGATCCAATGGGCTTTCCAATCGGAACGTGACTCTGCACTAGAGAATGAGACAGCCGCTAGGGTCATAGCAGTCGTGATGACAGCCTTCCTGATGAGATTTGAAACTTTCATTGACATATTCATTGATTATTATTTTCGTGTCCAATAGCCACCATTGCAATGGTTGAACACCGCACAGTGCAAACAAAGGAGGAAGGCAAATATAGTCATTTTCGTCGATGAAATCGGGCAGTTCGTCGATTTGAGTTTAATATAAACCGACATAAAGCTAGTTTCGCAGCCGGATTTTGATTATCAATGAAAATGAAAAAAGACGTTATCATCATTATCGCAGCCCTGACGGTCATCTGCATGACCACTGGAGCACAGACTAAAAAATGGTCGTTGCAGGAATGCATCGACTACGCTGTGGAGAACAACATCGCCCTGCGCCAGAGCAGAAACGCCCATCTTGCCGGACTTGAAGACACGTATCAGGCCAAAGCAGCTATGTTCCCATCACTCAACGCATCAGCCAGTCAAGGAATCACAAACAGGCCGTTCTCTGAAAGCGGAAACAGTACGGTCGTCGGCTCTGATGTCTATAGCACCTCAAAGGCCACAAGTTGGTCAGGAAACTATGGACTGAACGCAGGGATAACACTCTACAGCGGAGGTAGTCTTCGCACAGCGTTGAAGCAAAGCAGATTACAAAACTCAGTAGATTCGTTGTCAGTGGAAGAAAACACGAATGATGTTGTTATCTCAATTGTGAAAGCTTACATGCAGTGCCTCTATGCTAGTGAGGCAGTGAAGGTAAGTGAAAGCACTGCCAAGGCATCGAAGGCTCAGCTTGACAGGGCTGTTGAGCTCAAAAACGCAGGTGAACTTAGCAAGGTTGACGTAGCTCAATTGGAAAGCCAGCACGCAAGCGACCTTTACCAGATCACAACCGCCAAGGCGACTCTGGACAACTACAAGCTGCAACTCAAGCAACTTCTAGAACTAGGAGTCAGCGTTGAGATTGAGCTTGAAGAGCCGACCGATGACGAATCCGGAATCTTGAGGCTGCTACCAGACAAGGCAGAAGTCTACGCAAACGCGCTTGAATCAATGCCTGAAATAAAGAAAGCCAGCCTAAACGTACAAGCGGCTGATTTAAGCATCAGACAGGCAAAGTCGGCATATTGCCCAACCCTCTCAGCGACAGCAAGCCTCGGAACGACCAATGTCTCTGGAACTAGCGATTCTTTCGGCAGCCAACTAGAGAAGAACTTCAACGAGAGCATCGGCTTGAGTCTTCAGATTCCGATCCTTCAAGGCAGGAAGGCTAAGACAGCTGTCAACAAGGCGAAGATTGAAGCTGACAACAGCAGACTAGAGCAAATGAGCGTGGAAAAGGCTCTGCTCAAGGAAGTTGAAGACACTTATCTAGAGGCTGTCTCCGCACAATCCAAGTACACATCAGCCAAAGAACAGACTAAGTACGCTGAGCAAAGTTATGAGCTGACTGCCGAACAATTTAACATCGGGATGAAGAACACGGTGGAGCTTATAACAGCCCAGAACAACCTTCTGAACGCACGTGTCCAGCTGCTCCAATCAAAATACACAGCATTGATGAACAATGTGTTACTCGACATTTATCAAGGAAACTATAAAATACAATGAATATGAAAACTAAGACTTTATGGATTATCATCGGGGCCATCTGCGCTGCCTTAGCGCTTTGGCTGATCTTCCGTCCTACCGGGAAGGAAACAGTAACGCTTGAGACTGCCAGAGCCGAAAGGATAGACATCACCAGTTCAGTCACAGCCACGGGTACAGTCGAACCAGTCACCAAAGTAGAAGTCGGCACGCAGGTTTCAGGCATCATCGACAAGCTCTACGCTGACTACAACGACATCGTCAAGGCCGGTCAGGTCATCGCTGAGATGGACAAGGTAAACCTACAGGCCGAGCTTGCCTCCTCGCAGGCCCAACTCTCCACCGCCAAGACTGAATTCGAGTACCGGGAAAAGGAATTTAACCGCATCAAGACCCTGCACGACAAAGAGTTGGTCAGTGATTCTGAATATGATTCCTCATACTATCAGTACGAAACCGCAAAGAACGCTTATAACCAGGCACAGGCATCGTTCACTAAGGTCAAACGGAATCTAAGCTATGCGACCATCATGTCCCCTATCGATGGAGTTGTCATAAGCAGAGCCGTGGAGGAAGGACAGACTGTGGCAGCCGGATTCGAGACTCCTACACTATTCACGATTGCCAAGGATCTCACGGACATGGAGGTCATCGCTGACGTGGACGAGGCCGACATCGGTCAGGTCAAGGATGGCCAGAACGTGACATTCACTGTCGATGCCTATCCGGACGATGTGTTCAAGGGAACCGTTCAACAAGTCAGATTGGAAGCGACAACGACCTCAAACGTTGTGACTTACGAGGTTGTGATCACAGCACCTAATCCAGATCTTAAGCTAAAGCCTGGCCTTACCGCCAACGTGACCATCAACACTTTGGAAGAGAAGGACGTGCTTGCTGTTCCGACAAAGGCCCTGAGATTCAATCCTGACCCCGAAGTGCTTAAGGAAATCGGAATCACGGTAAACGGCTCAGCTGTCACACCTGGCGGAGAGTCAAGGATAGTATGGGTTAAAAACGGAAACGCGATTTCACCGAAATCCGTCACTACGGAGCACACGAGCGGAGACAAGACCGGCATCACCGAGGGACTGTCTGACGGTGAGGAAGTTGTGACCGGACTGACAGCCGAACTTCCAAAGAAAGCCGAAACCGCGGAAAGAAGTCCGTTCGCACCGGGGCCAAGAGGAGATAAAAAGAAGTAGGAATATGAAAGAAGTCATCAAACTTGAGGACATTCGCAGGAACTTCATAGTCGGTGACGAGACTGTCCATGCGCTAAGGGGCGTGTCATTCACCATCACCGAAGGCGAGTTCGTCACAATAGTCGGCACCTCCGGCTCTGGCAAATCCACGCTTCTGAATATTCTTGGATGCCTTGACACTCCGACTTCTGGGGAATATTACCTCGACGGGGTTTCGGTCAGGACAATGGACAAGAACGAGCGGGCCACACTGCGCAATCGCAAGATCGGATTCGTGTTCCAGAACTACAATCTTCTGGCAAAGACCACGGCCATAGAGAACGTGGAGTTACCGCTGATGTACAATCCGAAATATTCAAAGAAAGAACGGTACGACCGCTCGGTCGAGGCGTTGAAGGCGGTCGGCCTTGGTGATAGGCTGGAGCACAAGAGCAACCAGATGTCCGGAGGGCAGATGCAGAGGGTGGCCATCGCAAGGGCGCTTGTGAACGACCCGGCAGTGATTCTTGCGGACGAGGCTACCGGCAATCTGGACACCCGCACGAGTTTCGAGGTACTTGTACTGTTTCAGAAACTCCACTCCGAGGGACGAACAATCATATTCGTGACCCACAATCCGGAGATTGTCAACTACAGCACAAGAACCATCACCCTTCGGGATGGCCGCGTGACAAGCGATGTGCGAAACGAGCATATTCTTGATGCCGCTGAGGCGCTCGCAAGGTTGCCGGAGGAGAAGGATTGCTGACATATTCAATGATAACTCTGCGATGAGTATGAATATTCACTAAAGATTTTAGTCATGAATTTCGCGAATCTATTCAGAATAGCCCTGAAGGCATTGGGCAACAACAAGTTCAGAGGGTTTCTCACGATGCTTGGCATCATCATCGGTGTCGGTTCTGTCATCACGATGCTCGCCATCGGCCAAGGTTCCAAGAAGAGCATCCAGGCCGAGATCAGCGAGATGGGCTCCAACATGATAATGATCCATCCGGGAGAGGATATGCGTGGAGGAGTGCGCCTCAGCGCTGATGATATGCAGACCTTGAAAGTCAAGGATTTCGAGGACATCCGCAAGGAGTGCGCGCACATTTCTCTCGCCTCCCCTTCCGTCAATTCCTCAGGCCAGGCGGTCTATGGTGCAAACAACACACCTACCTCGGTTTATGGTGTCAACGAGGAGTTTCTTGAGATCAGAGGGTACAAGGTGCAGGACGGTGACATATTCTCTGAACAGGACATCAAGACAGCAGCCAAGGTCTGCCTGGTCGGGAAAACGGTCATTGACCAGCTCTTCACTAACGGTGAGAATCCTGTAGGCAAGGTCATCAGGTTCGGCAGCATTCCGTTCCGCATCGTAGGTGTGCTGGAGAGCAAAGGCTACAATAGCATGGGAATGGATCAGGACAACCTTATCATCACGCCATACACCACCGTGATGAAGCGCATCCTAGCTGTAACCTATCTTCAGGAAATCGTCTGCTCCGCATTGAGCGAGGAATATACCGACAAGGCAATCAGCGAGATAACTGATGTCCTGCGACGCAACCACAAGCTCAAGGAATCCGATGATGATGACTTCAACATCCGCTCCCAGCAGGAACTTTCCTCGATGATGACCAGCACAAGCGACATGATGTCAACCCTTCTGGCTGCAGTTGCGGGAATATCCCTCCTCGTTGGCGGCATTGGAATCATGAACATCATGTACGTCTCCGTCACCGAGAGGACAAAAGAGATCGGTCTCAGGATGAGCATCGGTGCCAAAGGCCGGGACATCCTCGCGCAGTTCCTGATCGAGGCCACTCTGATCAGCATAACCGGTGGACTATTAGGTGTGATTCTTGGCGTGGCCGCCTCGTACATTGTCAAGGTCGTCCTCTCCTACCCGATTCTGATCCAGCCATGGAGCATCATCCTCTCATTCCTTGTCTGCACCGTCATCGGCATCTTCTTCGGCTGGTACCCCGCCCGCAAAGCCTCCAACCTCGACCCGATCGAGGCCATCCGTTACGAGTAGCAGAGACAGCGAAAAAGCAAGGAACAGGATTTGTAAAAGTAACTCGGATTTGCGATATTTGGAAAAAGAAAGAATATGAGTCAGTTTGACACTTGCTTTTTTGAGAGATATGCGAAGATTTCGCTGGAGACGCTGCTGGACAGGAGGTTCGCTGAACTGTTGAACAAGGACAGGCCGGATCTTCAGAGCCCGGACGGGGTCTCGCTAGGGATCGAAGTGACTAGGGCGATGCCGGAGACAAAGGAAGCCGCGCAGTCAATGCTCAAGGAGATGGCCGGAATATCCCCTATTCCGGAAGAGATCGAGGATTTCGACACGATAATGTCTTCCGGCTATAGCTACGGTCTTCAGGGAGGACGTTATGTCGGCACCAAAGAATATGATTACTGGTCAATGGCACTTCCGATGCGGCGGATCATAGAAAGCAAGGTCCGCAAGGCCGGAGACGGGTTCTACGGATCCTTCAAGACACTTGATCTGTACGTGTTCAGCAAGGACAGCCTCAGCGAGATTGAGATCATGGACATTCTTCGCTACACAATGGACATTCAGGACGTACAGGCAGCCAAGTACAACTGCCTGTACATCTCTGAGATCAGCGGACTAAATGTCTGCAACCTGTCTGGAGACATCTCGGACATTTACCGCGTCTCACAACACCCAATTTCTCCAAATCTCCGCAAAGAGTTCTTTCACAAAGCCTTGCAACAACATTAATAATGAATATGCGAAAAAACAGCGGCTGGCTAATTCATCTGGCAATCTGGACCGTGATTCTGGCTATGCCTTTCTTCTCACCACAGCCGGGAAGGCCGCTTCACGGTGGAGTGGATTATTCACGATATCTTCCAGTTGTGGTCTCATTTGTGATAGTGTTCTACACAAATTACCTAGTACTTATCAAGAGGTACCTTTCCAGCCATAGAACATGGCTATTTTTACTATGGAATGTCGCCTTGATCGCAGCAGCGAGTGTGTCTGTTCACATGTTCTTTAGGTACGTTCTCGCTCCTATTGGTACACCACCGCCTCGCTCAGTTCTCGACACTATCAGTTTCACGGTACGTAACACAGTAATTTATGTTGCAATTGTGGGCATCTCCGTGGCAGTAAAGATGACTACTGAATGGTACGCCAATGAAGCCCAACGAAAAGAGATTGAGAAAAATCAGGCAGAAGCGGAACTAGCCAACCTTAAAAGTCAGGTTAATCCTCACTTCTTGTTTAACACTCTGAACAACATCTATTCATTGATTCAAATAGATCCTTCCGAAGCGCAGAAGGCCATACACAATCTCAGCGGGATGCTACGCTATGTCCTCTACGAAAGCCAGAAAAACACGGTACCTCTCTCCAAGGAGTGTGAATTTTTGGAGGAATATGTCAAGTTGATGAGTGCGCGGTTGACTTCAGGAGTAAAGTTAGAGGTTTCTCTGCCGGAAAACACTTCGGACAGACAAATCGCC
>DBKH01000020.1 GCA_002297815.1 Bacteroidales bacterium UBA755
ACGCAGTGACTGGGGGTTGAATAAAGAACATGTTGGACCAAGTCCAACATATTCCGGCCTTTTTTTGACTATGTCAAAAAAAGGCCGGAACTTCGCAGCCCCGACCTTTCCCACTTAATACAAACCTAATTATGAATAAAACGTATGAAGAATAGCTCTCATAAATCAAAAGGTCAGAATAAAAACTAATCCTATTAGAACCAATTAACTCTTAAAGCGTATAGGCATTATCCGTGCCAAACACCTATAAAGCATCAAGAATTTTCATGATTTGCCAAAAATCAAACACAAAGCATCAGTTTTTAAAGACCGCCGGCAACACATCAAAGAAAGGCTTGAATTTGTGCTCCATGATGATTATCTTTGAATGAACAAAACAAGCAAACATGAACTTCAAGACAACATTTGAGGCACTAGCGATCATCCTGTCAATATATTCAGGCCAAAATCTGACATCTGCACAAGTAAAGTCAGACACGTCAGACCTTGTCAAGGCTTTTCAAACTCCTCCCAAAGCAGCCAGACCACAAGTCTGGTGGCACTGGATGGATGGAAACGTCTCAAAAGAAGGCATACGAAAAGACATCGAATGGATGAAAAGAGCAGGAATCGGAGGATTTCATCAATTCGATGCTGGAGGAATCAACATGCCTAGAGCCGCAAAAGTAAAACTTCCGTACCTAAGCGATGGCTGGAAAGACGCGTTTCGGTTCGCACTAAATCTGGCCGACTCTCTAGACATGGATGTCACTATCGCTAGTGCCCCAGGATGGAGTTCCACTGGAGGCAAATGGGTAAAACCAGAGGATGCTGTCAAGAAACTCGAATGGAGATCAGTGGACATCAGAGGAGGCAAGGTGTCCTTACAACTTCCTGAACTGTACAATGTTGTCGGTCCTTACCAAGACTATCACACAGACAATGACCGCATTGAGGTAAAGCCCTACTGCAAGGATCTATACGTCCTCGCGGTAAGGCTGCCATATTCAGACAAATCCATGAAAGCTTTGGCGGAAAGAATTGAGGAAAGCGACAGCGAAATCAAGGTGGAGTTTAGGAAGCCACAAACAATAAAAGCTCTGACACTCAAAAGTATGGCAATGTCAGACAGGCCAAGGAACAGCAAGCCTGACTGCAAGAATATTCTTGAATGCAGTGACGACGGCAAAAAATGGAGAAAAGTCTGCGACATCGAGCCGACAGTGCTACCTTACTTAACCATCAACATTCCCCAAACTTGTGCCCAGTTCTTCAGAGTCAGAGGGGAAAAGCTTCAGTCGCTCGATTTGTTCACAGTCTCAAAAGTTAATCATAGCCAAGAGCTTGGCGGATTCGGGATCATTCATGATTTCTGGAAGTACCACACGCCATATTCAAAAGATGCAATCAGAACGTCGGACATTATCGACCTCACGGATCGGATGACCGCTGACGGGAAGCTTGAGTGCTCGTTGCCAGCCGGAAGATGGAGAATCTACCGCTTCGGATGGTCGATAACCGGAAAGATCAACCATCCGGCATCACCAGAAGCTACTGGATTGGAAGTGGACAAGTTGGATCCCGATGCATGGATGAGATATTTCCACACCTACGTAGATCTTTACAAGGAGGCTGCGGGCGGAATGCTCGGAGAAAAAGGCATCCGCTACCTACTGGTTGACAGCTACGAAGCCGGATCCTACACATGGACGCCAAAACTTGCCGAGGAATTTAAATCTAGACGCGGCTACGACCTGATCCCTTGGCTACCTGTCCTCGCAGGAGAAATCATCGGCAGCTCCCAGATGAGCGAACGTTTCCTTTGGGACTGGCGCAGGACTCTGGGTGAACTGTTCTGCGAAAACTATGACAGAATCGATGACATTGTCAATGAATATGGCCTCTCAGGACGCTATACTGAGTCCCACGAGGGTGGTCGTGCCTACACTGGAGACGGAATGGATCCGAAAATAAAGGCCACAATCCCAATGGCAGCAATCTGGATGGAAAACACACCCACTGGATCATCGGTACCGTCAGCCATCTGCGATGTCAGGGAATCTGCTTCCGTCTCTCACATCTACGGCCAGCCTTTGGTTGCTGCTGAATCTTTCTCAGTGAACGGGGACGAAGGACGAGCCTACACCTATTGTCCTGAGAACATGAAGTACATTGCTGACGTTGGTCTCAGCGCAGGACTCAATAGGTTCGTCATCCACGAGTCAGCATCACAACCTAATGATGCGTACCTGCCAGGCCTTCAACTGTTCCGCTACGGGCAATGGCTTCACAGGAATGAGACATGGGCTGAATATGCTAGGGTGTTCACCGACTACCTTGCCAGATCAAGTGCAATGCTCCAGCAAGGGACCTCAGTCGCTGACATATTATTATACTATGGAGAGGATCTGAACATCACTGGGCTCTACGGTGGAGACGCTTTCAGTTCTCTGCCACAGGTCCCAGAGGGTTACAACTACGATTTCGCAAACCCTACTGTACTTCGGAACGGGGTAAAGGCCGAGAATGGAACGCTTGTGGCTCCATCTGGGGCTCGTTACAAGGTTCTGTGGCTGGATAGAAACTGCGAGGTGATGTCCTTGGATATTCTTAAAAAGGTCAAGGAGTTTGCTGACGCTGGGGTCATCATCTGTGGGAAAGAGCCGAAGCAATGCGCTGGGCTCAAGGCTGACGACAGGGCTTTTGCGTCAATAGTTGACGATGTTTGGCATTCGCGCAGGAAGAATGTGTTCACCAAGGGGCTTGAAGATTGTCTTATACGAAGCGGGATTGCTCCTGATTTCAGTGCTAGGGTCGCTGAGCCAGTCGAAACGACATTGCGAGGCGGTTCCTGTCACTTCGACAAGCTCAGTGACCAAAACATGTCGCTAAACGACCGGGAAGGTTCGCTCGGTGGTCAAGAGGATGGTGTTGAAGCACCAGCTAACGCTCCGGACAGATACGGGGACTTTAAATATGTCCACAGAAGTCTTCAGGACAGCACTCAGATCTACTGGGTGAGAAACTTCTCTGGGAATTGTGCTGATGTGGAGCTTAGCTTTAGGGACGGAGGGAAGTTCGCGGCCATATTCAATCCTGACAATGGTGAAGTCTCAGACATTCAGGTCGTTGACAAGGAAGGAAGGTCGGTCGTGACCCTTCCGATGTACTCAACAGACGCTAGGATTGTCGTGCTGTCTAATAGGCCTCAAATTGAGTTTACCATAGACACTGTGCTTGTCAATTCCACAGACTCCACAGCAGAATGTGTTGTTGATTCACTAGTCATCAGCGGCCTAACATCCGATGCATCTGTTATACAGACCATTGACACAACATGGCAGGTGCACTTCGACCAGAAAAACGGTGGTACCGCTGACGAGGAGTTCACGAAATTGGAGTCATGGACAAGAAAAGAGAATCCTGTCGTAAAGTATTTCTCAGGAACCGCTGTCTATAAGACCACAGTAGCCGTTGATTCCACCCAACTAGCAGCTAACGCAAGGATATTCTTAGACCTTGGAGTTGTAAAGAACATCGCTGACATCTCCATCAACGGCAGCCCTGCCGGAATCCTCTGGAAAACCCCGTTCAGAACCGCTGACATCAAGCCTCTTCTGCACGAAGGCGACAACACTCTTGAGATCAAGGTGACAAATGTCTGGCGCAACCGCATGATCGGAGACGTCCAACCCAGTGAAAAACACCCAGTTACAGCCATCCGACGTTTCTACAAAGCCACCGACAAACTCCTCCCGTCCGGCCTCCTTGGCCCAGTCCAGCTCCTCGGATTATAACTTGGCGACCTGAGTGGTATTACGATATTCAGCGGGAGTTTGGCCTGTCATGTGGCGGAATGCCGTGAAGAAATAGTCATGGTTATTATAGCCAACGCTATAGGCCACCTCCTTGATGCTCATGGCAGTGTTCGTCAGCAACTCCTTCGCCTTACTCATCCTCACCTCGTTGATAAACCGCGCAGGAGAGAACCCAGTATATTCCTTAAAAGTCTTGCGGAATGAGGAATAACTAAGGCAAAGCTTCGCTGCAACTTCCTCCGGGGAGATGGACATGTAGTTGGAATGAATCATGACCTTCGCCTGACTAATCTTGTTTGCCGTGTCAGATTCTTGAAATTGGGAATTACGGTCATAGAAATAAGCTAGGCTCAGCATCCTGTCAACAATCCCAGCCAAAACATGCTGAAAGCCAGACTCTTGAGCCACAGCCGCGGAAATAGCAGACATGTAGAGATTCACAAGATCTTCATGAATGTTGACTTTGAAAATAGGCCTCTCTTTTGAAAAAAAGTTCTGCTCCATCAGATTGTCCATAAAAGAGCCATTAAAGCCTATCCAATACTCCTTCCAACCTGTACTTTTGTCCGGATAGTACGTGTGCCATTCCCCAGGAAACAGCAGAAACATCATCCCGCTCTTGACAGTAATTGCCTTCGAACGCCCCAGAGTCTCACAATAAAACTTGCCCTTACCCTCGGTAATGTACAGTAATTGGTACTCTTGAAGTACTCTCCCGCTAGCAGCAGAAAAGACATAACGCGAAGGATGATTACGAGGTGGATAGTCCATCCCAGGCGCGATTTCCTGAAAACCAACAGAATTGACAGCAGTACCCCACTTAAGGTCAACAGGGTTGACCGCCAAATATTTGAGATGTAAAGAAGCCATAGTTTCCAATGCTTACCTTAGTGGTTGTGATTCACAAATATAGCAAAAAATAATTCCCAATCAAATTTCCAAGTCAGAATGTCAGAATCCTCAACGGCAAAAAATCAGAAAAAACGAAATTTGTGAGTGTAAAAAAGTACCACATGATTATGAACTTTCTAGCATTTGATCTCGGAGCTACGAGTGGCAGAGCCATCATCGGAACTGTCGAGAACGATAAACTGACTTCTGAGGAGGTCTATAGATTTCCAAACGCAGTCAAAGAAATTGGCGGAAAATATTACTGGGACATAAACTCTCTATTCGATCACTTCAAGTCTGCCCTCAAAAAAGTCGCAGGGATGGGCGTAAAGATTGAGTCCATCGGCATTGACACATGGGGTGTGGACTTTGGACACATTGACAAAGACGGTGGAATCATCGGATTGCCAAGGGCTTACAGAGATCCTTACACAGATGGAATCCCAGAGGAAGTCTTTACAATCATCCCACGCGAGGAACTTTACTCCATCACTGGAGTTCAAATCATGAACTTCAACACCATCTTTCAACTCTACGCACAAAGTAAAGAAGCGGACTCAAGGCTGCCCATGACCGACAAAATCCTCTTCATGCCGGACCTTCTGGCTTACATGCTTACCGGCAAGATGGTCTGTGAATATACCGACGCCTCCACCTCAGGCCTCATCAACCCACGCACGAGGGATTTCCAAAGGGACTTGCTAGAGCGTCTAGGAATCAACCCTTCAATCCTGCTAGACATCACCCAACCGGGCACAAAGGTAGGTGTGCTAAAAAAGGAAATCTGCAAGGAGACTGGCATGGAGCCCGTTCCAGTGATTGCTGTGGCTGGTCATGACACGGCATCCGCCATCGCAGCCGTACCAGCATCGGGAGAGAATTTCGCCTACCTGAGTAGCGGAACATGGAGCTTGATGGGCATCGAATCCAAGACACCACTCATTGATGAAAAGTCTTATGAATATAATCTCACGAACGAAGGCGGAATAGAAAGCACCACCAGATTCCTGAAGAATATCACGGGAATGTGGCTGTTGGAGCAGAGTCGAAAGACATGGGAAAGAGAAGGACGGGAATATTCATACGCCCAGATGGAGTCAATGGCTCGTGAAGCTATTGACTTCCCTTCCACAATTGATCCTGACGACCCTCGTTTCGCTGCCCCTAAGGACATGGACGCAGAGATCAAAGCAGCTCTCAAGGATTCCGGCCAAAGGATTCCTAAGAACGATGGTGAGATGATCAGCTGCATCTACCACAGTCTTACGAAAAAGTACAAAGAAGTCATTGAAATGCTTCAAGGATTCGCTTCTTTCAAAATCGAGAAACTGCATGTTATCGGTGGAGGTTCTGCGAACAAACTGATGAGCCAACTAACAGCTGACACGCTCGGCATCCCGGTAATCGCAGGTCCGATGGAAGGTACAGCAATTGGCAACATCATGCTTCAGGCCAAGGTGGCCGGACTTGTGGGCGACCGTTGGGACATGAGAAGGATCATCGGGGACTCCATCCAGACAACTACCTACGAGCCCAGAAGTTAAGTCCAAAGGTTTGTCAAGTACAACTAAATGAAATTAGGAATATTCAAATAACAAACTTAAAATAGCATGAACGAGAATTTGATAACCAAGGCCTACGAGATGGCCAAAGAACGTTACGCAGCAATCGGTGTGGACACCGACAAAGCCATAGAACTTCTTGAGAAAACCCCTATCTCCCTCCAGTGCTGGCAAGCAGACGATGTGATGGGTTTCGAGAACGACACCGCCCTCACCGGAGGAATCCAGGCAACCGGCAACTACCCTGGCCGCGCTCGCAACATTGATGAGCTCAGGGCCGACATCAAGTTTGTGAAAAGCCTCCTAGCTGGAACACAGCGCCTTAACCTCCACGAAATCTACGGAGATTTCCAAGGTAAGCACGTTGACCGTGACGAGGTTGAGCCGGCCCACTTCCAGAGTTGGATGGAATGGGGAAAGGAGAACGGGATGAAGCTCGACTTCAACTCCACCTCTTTCTCGCACCCTAAGAGCGGAGATCTTTCGCTCGCTAACCCAGACAAGTCCATCCGTGACTTCTGGATTGAGCACACAAAGCGCTGCCGCAGAGTGGCCGATGCTATGGGTAAGTTCCAGGGAGATCCTTGCATCATGAACATCTGGGTTCACGATGGCTCTAAGGACCAGACTGTTGAGCGCCTCCGCTACCGCGAGATCATGGCTCAGTCTCTGGACGAAATCCTCTCTGAGAACCTTCCTGACATGAAGACCTGTCTTGAGGCAAAGCTCTTCGGAATCGGACTTGAGAGCTACACCGTTGGCTCACACGACTTCGTGACCGGCTACTGCTCGACCCGCAAGCTCATGTACACCCTCGACACCGGACACTACGAGCAGACCGAAAACATCAGCGACATGGTAGCTTCCCTGCTCCTCTTCGTTCCTGAATTGATGCTCCACACAAGCCGTCCTGTACGTTGGGACTCTGACCACGTTGTCACGATGAACGACCAGACCCTCGACCTGTTCAAGGAGGTTGTCCGCGCTGACGCCCTTGACCGCACACACATCGGTTTGGACTATTTCGATGCCTCAATCAACCGCATCGGAGCCTACATCATCGGCACCCGCTCGACCCAGAAGTGCATGCTTCAGGCCTTCCTTGAGCCACTCCAGACTCTCCGCAAGTACGAGGACAACGGAAAATACTTCCAGCGCTTAGCCCTCCTAGAAGAGGCCAAGTCACTTCCATTCGGTGCAGTCTATGACTACTTCAATCTCAAGAATGGTGTTCCAGTAGGCCAGGACTTCATCTCAGCAGTAGAAAAGTACGAAGCTGACGTCACCTCAAAAAGATAAAAAAGTATTATAAAAAAGGGAGCCGCCTATTTCGATGGACGGCTCCTTTTATTGATGATTTGTGATCTATTCAAACACGAGAAGGGCAATGCTTTGTGGGGCTAGGGTGTAACCATCAGTTGAGACTGACAAGGCTGCATCTTCTGGAGACTGTGCCACGGTTAACTTTTTAGCTGGGACTGACACAGCAAAGTCAAGAGGAGTGTCCTCGGAAACATTCCAGACCACAACACCTATCTTATTGCCAGAAACGAAAGACTTCGCCATTGCAAGGCTATGAGAGGCTTCAAAATCAAAACCTTGGACATCCATGAACTTACCGGTTTTCAACAACTCCTTATGAAGATCCTGAAAGTCAGCAAGTTTCTTTTGGTAATCCCTCATCGCTACAGGATCCTGAGAACGGACAAGAGCTAGGTCCGGCTTAGTGGTGACATTGGCGTAGTCTTCAATCTCTGGGATTCTGTTTTCTTTAAGATAGCGAACGTCAGCCAAATAGCGGCATTCAATCTCGTTCTTCAAGTGGCTTACAAGAGTGAAGTTGCTCATGTTGCGGCTCGTGACTGGGGCGGGATTGCGAACCGTCATCAGCAGATCAGGAAAGGTGTACTCAAGCATCTCAGGGAACCATGTGGCACCGGAACGACCTAAAAGCCTGTCTTCCATCGCCTTCTGGTTAGGCGGATAGACATCGAATGAGCAGCCATGGAAAATGTTGATGCATCCAAGTTCATAGTCGGCAACTCCTTCGGTCATCACCACAAACTCCGGATCGATGGCAGACATCTCTTTATTTATCTCTGAAATAAAGTCTAATCTGTCTTGTTCAACGACAACGGCAGGAACGGAATGGCCGTGGTCCGGAGAATAGCAGAACATAGGGGACCTTGTCGCGAGCTGGTCGTAGATGATTCCGTCAGCACCATAGTCATGAGCCTGCTTAGCAAGTGAAATCATCCTTTTACGCCAAACATCGCAGCTGAAACAGGCTCTTCCATGAGTCCTGGCCGGAGCGTCATAGTACTTGTGCCACGTCTCGGAGACCAGAGAACCATCCTTGCGGGTCATCGTGATGAACTTTCCAGTGTCCGGCCAGAATTGCGTGCCGTTCTGGTCAATCAGCTGACCGTTCACGTACATGATTGTCCTAAGTCCTCTGTCATGGATTCCTTTCACGGCCTTGCGCAAAGCCTCTTCCCCACCGCGCTCAGGATCAGGATAATAGTCTGGATAGAACCTGTCATGGCCACCGTGAGCCCAACCGAAGAGACCCACGATGTCCAGCCCTCTTTCCTGAGCGGCATCGCTCAGTGCGCCTGCAAACTCATCATATTTCCAAAGAAGTTCCTCGTTCTGCTGCTTCGTGATGGCCAGAAGCCAGCCAGAACAATCCTTGAGCCATTGAGGCTGCCGGGCATATTCAATGCACGTGTCGAACCATGACTTGTAGCAGTCGGCTGCCTTGTGCCAGCTTCCGGAATATTCCTTCAGCCTAAGTTCTGGTACTTGATATTCCTGTCCGGGGAAGCAAGTAAAAAGATGCCGCAGGGAGACAGAAAATGTGCTGTCCGTTGGGGAATAGTACACATTGAAGAATTTGCCTTTCCTCTGAGGATCATGGCTTGCGATGTACAGTCCCCTCGCATCGGAGGAGAACGCACACCACTGCATGGACATATTCCTTGACGGATAACCAGCTGACAGAAAGAACTTCCCATCCTTTTCCTTCCACTGTGTATCCCTGTCCATCGGCTGCTTTTCATCCTTTTCAGAAGGACATTTCCTGTACATTTCGCCCATTCCGAAAGGCATAAGCAGATGGTAGTCCTCAAGTCTGAAATCCAGTCCGTCCACAAACGGACCCTCAAGACTCTTAATCACATAGCCGGGGTTATCGTTGCGGACAAAGGCATGAGCGACAAGATCTTGCCCTTCCCTGCTCCATTTTATCTCAACTGTCATTCCCGGAATCTCCGAGCAGTCCGTCACCTTTGCCTCCGTGTGAGTGCTGTCAAGGGACTCGACAGTAAGCACATAGCGGACTCCTGGTGTCACCACCGCATCTTGGGCCTTGAACGAAAGCTCACCACGGTCACATGCGCCCATGATGCACATCACCGTAGCCATTGTCAATAATAAAATTCTATTCATCAGAATGTCATTGCATTAAGTGTCACCGGCCAATGGTCCGAAACGTATTTAATGCCGTTGTAGGACTGCGTCACAGTCTTGAAAGCCATGCCGGTAACATTCTTGTAGAAAATAAAGTCTATGTTGCTCTTCTGGTCACGCACCTTGTCCGAAAAGCCGTTGTAACTGACGATGTTGTCAGTGCTCAAGGCTGATGTCCTAGCGTTCTTGAACCCATTCTCAAGATACGGCTTCAGACTGATGGAGCGTGAGTCGTTGGATTCGATTGAGGCATTCATATCCCCCAACACAAACACAGGAGCGGAGGAATCATCACCGACAATCTCATCAATCTTGGAAAGGATAAGATTCGTGGAGTTCGTCTTGGCGATGACATCCACATCCGACGAGCCGAGGTTGTAATGCGTCGCGAAAGCATAGAATTCCTTTCCGGTCGCCTTGTCCTGAAGATGAGCCCATAGGCAGACATGGTACTGCTTCTGAGTGCTGTCCCACGTGAACGACTGCACGTTAGGAGTCGCGCTGAGGTAGAATGACTTGGAAGCCAACAGCTTGAACTTGTCCGTCAGGAACATCATGTTCACATTGCCTCCCGATGATGTCCCCGTGTTCGGAACATCAAGCAGGGTGTACTGCGGCAAAAGAGTCCTAAGGTCGGTTCTCTGTGTGGTTCTCGCCTCATTGAGACCTATGACATCAGGACAAAGGTCATTCACAAGAGCCTTCACAGCGTTCTTGCGCACGGTCCAGTGATTGTCACCGGTGTCGTCGCTGTTCACGTACCTGATGTTGAACTGCATGATGTTGATGTAGTAAGGCTCACCTGAGCCTGGCTCATCATCCGGATCTGCCGACCCTGAACACGAAGTCAGGGCCAGCAGACCAACAGCAAAAAAACTCAGAAGTTTTCTCATTATCAATCAATTATTTAACAACAATATCATCAAGGAAGAACCTTCGATCTCCTTCAGCTTTCCCGGCACCAGCACCAATGAATATCCTCGTGGCGGAAGATACCCCAGAAACCTTCACGGTAGCCGTGTGCCATCCGTAGTAGTCACTCTCTGGAGCACTGTCCCAAACTAGTTCTCCCACAGTACCTTCCCCGGTTGCTACCTTGACGCAGATGTCATCCTTGGCTCCAACGTAGCTTGAAGGCATGTACAGGCAGCATTTGAAGGAGACCGTCACTTCCGACTTGCCGCCAAGAGTTCCGATTTCCGGAGTCGTGATGCCATGATCACCGGTCTTAGCCCCTCCGAACATCGCATAACCAGTCCTACTGAAACCGGAAACAACTGTCCAACCTTCTTTTGAATATGCCGGAGTGGTAACATTCCCGAAGTATCGCACTTCTGGGCCCAACATGTAGTCAGTACCAGCAGTGCATTCAGAGAAATTATTGAATATCACTGCATTAGCCGGCTTATCCATATTCAATATGTCTCCCGGAGCCACATAGAATCCGAATCCAAGTTGTACTTTAGTCGCGGCACCAGTCAATGTCTTGGTCGGCACGATCTTGATGTACAGATTCTTGCCAGCGGCAATCTTCTTCCCGGAAGGTACAGTGAACTCAGTTCTCGTGATGCCGTTAGAGGTCGTATTCTGAGCAGTGAACGTGTTCTTCGCCTCGGTCGCAAGGGCATCGGTGTTGTTGGCCTTGTTCCAAGTGTATTCCGTAGGATTCCAAGACTCTCCATCATTACTCCAGAAAATGTTCCAAACCTGCTGCACTTCCTTGACGGAACTGTTCAATGAGAATGTCACTGCGACCTTTCCCGAAATCTCCTCGGTGGCCGGGCAGCTCAACTGCCAGTAGGTACCATCTACATTCCATCCTGTAGAATAAAGGTAAACATTATATGGAGTCGATGCTTTTCCTTGGGCAAATGCCATCTCTCCTTCAGATCCTCCAACTCTTTCGATGCTTCCACCGTTGGTGAATGAGACAGTCTGGCCACTGATCGTTGCGTTCTTTATCTGAGGTGTGGTCGAGCCATCAGTGAACTCATAAGTGCAGAACACAGGCTTGAAAAGTTTGACTTCTCCGCTTCCCATCCTGTCAAGAACAAGATTAATGTCCTCAGCTGTCCTCGGACAGAGCTTGCCACCGATGACGATTCCCTTGACAGAGCCGCTGTACTCCGGAATGACTCCACCAGCAAACGATGCCGACGGGTATATATTCATTCCAAATGTCTCTTTTTCAGCATTTTCCATGAGTACCTCACCTGAGAATGTCTTTCCTACGAAGGACTCGGCAGCCTGAATGTTCTTGACCTCCACGAAGTGATATTCAAGAGAAGGCAACTGGGCCACAGTGACGGTTTTAGGTGCAGGAGAGATTCCGTCTTCCTTTTCTGAAATCATTTCCGGAGATACGGAAAGCGATGAAGCCTTCTTGTCCAGAACCGCCCCTTTAAGGCTGAGAGTCACTTTTGTCCCTGAGGTCAGTGATGTGGCTGACGAGAAATTCAAGGCTGCGTACGAGGTGCCGTCCGTGACGATGACCGCATTGACCGGCAGGTTGGCCCCGTTAGGATCGGACAGGACAGTCACTGTGGTCTTTACTGACTCCGAGATCGTTCCGTCCTCACCGGACAGAATCTCGGTAAGTGTCTTGTTCGTCTCGGAAGGAATCGTGATGTCGGAAATGGCCTCAACCACGACATCGTCAAGGTAGAATCTCCTGTCACCGGAACCTCCGCTGATGCCAATTCTTATCCTGGTGTCCTTGTTGGCGCCCTTGATGACCACGCTTCTCTCCTCAAAGTCAGTCCAGTTGCTCAGATCCGTGATCTCTCCGTTCTCCACTGTACCTTCTCCCTCAGCGATGGACACAGCGATGTTGCAAGAAGCTTTTCCTTCCTTATCATTAAGGTAATCAGCAGACTGGTACAGAACAGCCTTGAAAGAGACTTTCACGTCAGCAGTACCGTTACCTAGTTTTTCCTCGGACAAAGGAGGGAACACGAGAGCAGCTTCACCTGAGCCAGAGCCAATCCTCACGCTACCCCATTCTCCTACCACAGTGCCGCTCTTGCTGATGCCATCGTAGCCGAAAGCAGAGGCGTCAAAAGCCTCAGATGAAGACCTTAGGTAGCCAAGAGGCATATTATAAGGACATCCTGTCGTCACATTGTTGAAGTCGCAGTAGTAGAGAATCTTGTCTCCAGATGGCGGGGTCACTTCGTCAGGTTTCGAACGAGTAAGGAAAAATCCCGTGCAGAACTGCACATTGTCGCCCGCGCTTAGAGTAGTCTCCGGCACAAGCCTAAGGTAAAGTGAGCCACCGGCAGGAACAGTGCCTGGGACAGAGAAGAAAATGGTCCTGTTGAAACGGGCACTTTTTGTGAAGCCCATTGTTGTTCCAGTGTCAGTCCAATTCTCGCCATCGATGCCGGCATAAACTTTCCAAGAGGAAGCCACGGAACTTGTCCAGCCCCAAAACATTCGAAGATCTCCTGAAAGATCTTCTTTCACAGGTACTTTGACGACAATGTCCTTTGCATCCTCCGCACCCCAGCCGGTAAACTGAGCATTGACCTGATAGTAATTAGTGGAAACAAATGTCACCTCTGAAGCCGCACCGCTCATTGTTATGGTTGCTCCTCCTTCAAACTTGCAGGTTCCCCCATTAACCTCAGCATTGGCAATACCAAGGGTGACATCCCTATCGTCAATATTCTGGAATATTGAATATGCCGGGATAGCGTAACCCTCGGCTTCTGGGGCCTCACCTGAAGACTCTTGCTTAACATTGAACGAGTGAACGAGTTGCTCGTCCTTAGACATGACTGAGACCACTGCTATCCTCGAATCGTAAGTGCCTTTCAGTACGGTCGCTGTGACAGTACCGTCCCCGATTCCACTGGATTGACTGAATGTAATCCACTTGACGACAGAGCCATCCGATTCCGCCTTGACCGTCCACTGAAGATTGGTCTGGACGGAAATCTCAAACGTTCCTCCTTCACCGGAGACCGTAACGCTCTCCCCCGACGGAGAACTGACCGTAAGGTATCTTGCTTCGGCTATGGTTTCCTCTTTACATCCGCCTATCAAAAGGATGCACCCTATGATGAGCAGAACACCGCGCAGAAAAAAGTATATCTTTTTCATTTGTATTTTAAAAATAATGTCTACATTTGCATCACACTTAGGTATGGTATGGTATGGTATCCTTTCCGAGTGCAATTATAGACATTATGAAACTAAAAAACAAATTTTTCCGAAGAAATCGTTTTCTTCTGATTCTGGTGGCAGTGCTGACCCTTTCCCAAACCGCATTCGCCCAGAACAGAAAGATCACAGGAAACGTGGTAAGCGCCACATCGGAGCCAGTCATCGGGGCTAGTGTCGTCGCTGCCGGGACAACAACCGGAACAGCAACAGACATCAATGGAGACTTCACGTTGACCTTACCCACAGAAACCACATCTATTATCGTGTCCTGCATCGGCTACACGCAAGTAACAGTGAAACTGACCGAAAAGGACACCTATAATGTAACACTGGAAGAGGATGCCAATTTCCTTGATGAAGTTGTCTTCGTCGGGTACGGTACCATGAAGAAGAAAGACCTCACCGGCTCGGTAAGCTCTGTTGAGGGAGACATGATTAAGAAAAGACAGACTACCGAAGTGACTAACGCTCTTCAAGGTGCCATTTCGGGACTTACAGTCACAAGAAGCAGCTCAGGTCCCGGTTCCAACGCCACTTTGAGGGTCAGAGGCATCACATCAATGCAGGAGTCTTCACCACTCGTCATCATCGACGGTGTGCCGGGCTCTCTTTCGGATGTCTTACCCGGAGATATTCAAGACCTTACGGTACTGAAAGACGCGGCTTCAGCGGCCATCTATGGCTCTCGCGCAGCGGCTGGAGTCATAGTTGTCACCACTCGTAGGGCAACGGAAAGTGAGAAAGCATCAGTGGATTTTTCATATTCAATGGCGATGGACTTCCCTACCGCAATGCCTGAATATGGTGACGCTGTCGGCTACATGGAGGCTATGAACGAGCTCGCCTACAACGACACGCCGTCAGCGGGAAGATATTCCGTCTGGCCACAAGAGTACATCAGCGGCTACAACGCACTGCACAAGTCAAACCCAGACCTCTATCCGGACACTGACTGGGCGGGGATGATCCTGAAAAATTACGCTCCTAGACAGAAATACAATCTGTCCGTAACCGCTGGCACAAAGAAGGTCAAGACAAAGATTTCCCTCGGCTACGACAATGTGGACGGACTCTACACAGGAGACTCTTACACTTGGGACAAATACGCTGTCAGGGTGAACAACGACATCGAACTGAATGACTACATGTCATTCTCCATAGACCTCAACGGGAGAATAGTTGACTCCTGTGCACCGTACTACAGCCCGGCTGGATGGATGCGCAACGCAGGCCCGATCTACGCGGCTGAATGGTCCGATGGCAGACCAGCATCCGGAAAGGACGGGACCAACCCTTACGCTAAAATGCTTTACGGAGGCACAAAGGAATCCAGATCCATCGTTGGTGGAGGCAAACTCCAGCTTGACATCCGTCCTTTCACAGGGTTGGTAATCTCAGGCGTGTTCTCACCGAAATTCAACGAGAGCCGCGACAAAGATTTCAACAAGGCTGTCACTTACACTCCGTATGACGATCCTGACGGACCGAAAAGCTTTTTAGCCAGTGCCAACACAACAGACCTCACGGAGGTGCGTACATCATCATATTCCTACACAGCACAGTTGTTCGCCAACTACAACAAGAATTGGGGTAAGCATTACTTCGGTGTGATGGCCGGAATCGAAGAGTTCTACAACAACTGGCAGAACATCTCCGCATCCAAGGCGGACTACATCACCGACTACTTCCCATATCTGTCAGCAGGTCCTGATGACAAGGTAACAGCCGGGAACTCAGCGCCATACGAGAATGCATATTTCTCGACCTACGGGCGTGTCACCTACAATTATGATTCAAGGTACTACCTCCAGGCAAACTTTCGCGCGGATGCTTCCGCAAGGTTCGCAAAGAATTACAGATGGGGCTATTTCCCTTCCGTTTCAGTGGGATGGGTTGTAAGCCGGGAAGGATTCATGAAGGACCAAGATGTGGTCAGCCATCTGAAACTCAGGGCTTCGTACGGTAATCTCGGAAACGAGAGAATCGGAAATTATCCTTACCAGACGACAATGAGCTTTACCAGCCCATCAGTGTTCTCCGGAAGTTCTGTGATCGGAGTCCAAGGCGTGACCAACTCCAAACTGGCAATTGAGGACATAACTTGGGAGACCACAACGACTTATGACATTGGAGCGGATCTCAACTTCCTTGGAGACCGCCTAACCGTGAACTTTGACTGGTACTACAAAAAGACACGTAACATGCTCATTGAGCTTGACATACCTTCATTCATGGGTTATTCCGCCCCGGATCAGAACGCAGGAGACATGAACACAAAGGGATGGGATCTCACCCTAGGCTGGAGTGACATGATCGGGGATTTCAGCTACGGAGTCAACTTCAATCTCTCCGACTACAAATCCGTCATGGGAGACATCGGTGACAAGCTCACAATCTCAGGAGGGACGATCATCGCGTCCGGACTTGAGTACAAGGCATGGTACGGGTATCGATCTGACGGAATATTCCAGAATGCGGATGAAGTGTCCCAATCAGCTGTGACTTCCGCAACCGTTCAGCCGGGAGACATCCGTTTCAAGGATCTGAGCGGAGCCAACGGGGTGCCGGACGGAATCATCAACAATGACTATGATCGCACCGTAATCGGAAGCTCACTTCCAAGAATGAACTACGGCGGAAGCATCTTCTTCGGATGGAAAGGCCTCGACTTCAACATGACATTCCAAGGGGTTGGCAAACGGGACGCCCTGCTTTCCGCACAGATGGTACAGCCTCTCTACAGCTACTGGGGAAATGTTCCGAAGTTTGTTGAGGGCAGCCACTGGAGTCCGTTCAACACCATCAACGAAAACCTTTCAGCAAAGTACCCAAGATATTCCCAGACAACAGGGACCACCTCACAGAACTACGCTGTGTCCGATTTCTGGCTGATAAACGGAGCGTACTTCCGAATCAAGGACATCACCATCGGTTACACTTTGCCTCGTAAATGGCTGGATACCATAAAGGTAAGAAATCTAAGACTGTCCTGCTCACTCTCTGATTTCTTCACCGCATGCCATTTCCCTAAGGGATGGGATCCGGAAGTCAGCTCGACCGGCTACCCAATCACCAAGAGCGTAGTTTTCGGAGCAAGCATCAAATTTTAGGAGGACATACGATGAATATTAAAAGAATATTGCAGATTGCCGCAGCAGCTGTCGCAACGGCATCATGCATCAACCTTGATCTCGCGCCTTTGGACAAACCTGCCACAGGCAACTGGTACAAGGACAAAGAACAGGTGATAATGAGCCTGAACACCATCCAACTCGTGCAATTCTGGCTTTCAGACCGCACCGAGGCTGGGATGACCGCTGATCTGGACGAGTTCACGGACGATGCTGTCAACAGGAACTCTCAGAACTCCATGAAACTCGGAACCACAACTGGCAACAGCTCGGTCAATGTCAAGAACATCTGGAGCTACACTTACAAAGGAATCAGCAGATGCAATGCGATTCTTGACAACATGCACAAGGCCAAGGACACCATGTCAGATGAGGATTATAGGATGCTGGAGGGATGTGCCAGATTCTACAGGGCATGTTTCTATTCAAGAATATGCATGCTCTTCGGAGACCCTGTGTTCTTTCTGAACGACATCACTCTGGATGTAGCCTATTCCACAGGCAGAACTCCTGTCCTTGAGGCACTTCCGAAAATCATCGAGGACTTCGACTATGCAGTGGCGAACTGCCCGGAGGCATATTCAGGACAACAGATGGTGACAAAAGGTGCTGCCCTCGGAATGAAGGCAAGGACCGCCTTGTACTTCGGAACGATGCTGAAATTCCAAGAGCAGCCTGATGAGGCGTCTTCCAAGAAATACCTCGAAATGGCACGCGATGCCGCCAAGGCTTGCATTGACCTAGGAGTCTATGATCTGTACCCTGATTTCAGCGAACTGTTTCTCAGCAAGACGCACAACACATGCGAGGCTGTGTTCAGCATAGCAAGGTCTTACGAACAATCTGGCGGTGTCGAAAGCCAGTACCTCCACAAGCTCGGTGTCACGTCAGGACTTCCTCGAATGCACAACGGTTACTGCTCGAACAATCCGACTTGGGACCTGCTGTACGCCTTCCTCTGCGATGACGGACTACCTGTCAACGAATCGAAGAGATTCAATCCGAAGAACCCATGGGAGAACAGGGATCCGCGTTTGAAGGCCACGATTCTGGAGCCGGGAACTAATTTCTGCGGCATTGTCTATGACTTCCGTTTCAACGCGCTTAAAGTCTGGAGTGACAAGGCTGGTGGCATGGTGCCAAACAACGACAACATGCTGGTGAACACCGACCCGAAGCTGCCTTCAAGGACTGGTCTCATCAAATGCAAAGGTGTGGATGAGGACTGGACAGACGACTTCATCACGGCTCCGGACAAGCAGATTCTCAGGTACGCAGACGTGCTGCTGATGTACGCAGAGGCGAAGATCGAGCTCGGTGAAACTTCAGATGGTGAAGCAGTTGCAGCTATCAACAAGGTCAGGGCCAGAGCCTACAAGACCACCCCAGAGAACACCTCCGCCTACCCAGCCGTGACGGCCACAGATCAAGCCAAACTACGCACAATCCTTAGGACAGAACGCCGCATGGAGTTCGCAGGAGAAAGGTTGAGAATGTTCGACATGTGGCGGTGGAGAATTGCTGAAAAGGCACTCAACGGCTATGAGTGGGGTTTTGCCTACAACAAGAAAGCCGAACTGCAGAAACTCGGAGCCGACTTCATCAACTACACCCCGGATGTGGACGAGAACGGAATCCCTGAACTTGGTGGCCTGTCGGGATTCGCTGCTGCCCAGACAATCCACGAAAGACACTTCTACAAAGAGCAAGGCTATCTCTGGCCGATTCCGACCAATGATGTGCTCGTGACAGGAGGCAACATCCAACAGAACCCTGGCTATTGATGTAATCTTCGAACATGAAAACACACTTCTTCAAAATAATGCTCGCGGTGGCTATCCTTCTGGGAGGTTTCTCCCAGAGGGCATCCGCTGAGCTGAAACTGATGTCCTTCAACATCCGCTACAACACTCCAAAGGACACTGGAGTCCTGAACTGGGAGGTACGCAAATACGCCATCCAAAGGATGATTGACTCAGTGAAGCCTGACGTTGTGGGAGTTAACGAGGCTAGAGCCAAGATGCGCGCGGACCTGAAGGAACTTCTTCCTGAATATGACATGATCGAGATCGAAGGCACTGGCTCCGGTAAGGGGGCGAATGCCGTGATCATCTACAACAGGAACACTGTCAAGCTTCTGAAAAACGGATGGTTCTTCCACAGCGCCACTCCGGGTGAGCCGTCAATGTGCTGGGATGTCACCACAAAACAATGGAGAGGAACGGTCTGGGGGCTGTTCAAGGAAAGAGCCACAGGAAAGAAATTCTACTGGTACTGCACACATCTCTGCCTTGGAATCAAGAACTGCGACCTTGAGGGGAAACTGAACTCAAGCCTGCTGAATCTGGACATGATGCAGTCGCAGGCCGGTGAGAAGGCAACAGTCTTTCTTGGCGGGGACATGAATGCGTCCTACGAAGCCGATGACATAAGGCGTTGGGGACTCCAGCCGTACTATTACTGGATGAAAGACGCCCGTCTCACAGCACCCCAGAGCAGCGATGCGACCACATTCAACGCGTTCGGCCAAATGGAAATCACCCGCAGGCATGTGCTTGACTACATCTTCTACAGGAATGCAGACATCACGAAGTTCGAGACTCTGAACAGTCCTGACTGGGGTGTGCCTTACATCTCTGACCACTACCCTATCATGGTGACAGTTAATTTAAAGTAGGAATATGACCAAGTCTGGAAAATCATCTCTTATCTTGATTCCGCTCGCCTGTCTGGCCGCACAAAACATGCATGGCCAGCAGACGAGACCCAACATCGTGCTTCTTCTGGCCGATGATTGGGGATTCCCACACGCGGCTCCTTACGGAGACAGAGTCGTGGATTCCAGAGTGTTCGACTCCGTGGCCGCGGAAGGGATGCTGTTCACGAAGGCGTACAGCGCTGCCCCGCATTCATCCCCATCAAGAGCCTGCATTCTGACCGGATGCTACGCCCACCGTCTTGGCGAGGCATGCAACCTCAATTCGTACTTCCCTCGTGAGCTGACCGTTTACCCGGAAGTTCTTGAGAAAGCGGGGTATCTGACCGTGTACTGGCACAAGGGTTGGGGTCCGGGAGTCTTCTCGCAAACCGGGTGGGAGCACAATCCAGCCGGACATGAGGTACAGAATCTTGCGGAATGGATCGAGCAGGCTCCGGCTGACAAGCCGATCTGCGCATGGATGGGCAGCCGACGCCCGCATAGGCCATATTCAGTGGGTTCCGGTGAGGAGCATGGATTCTGCCCGGACTCCTTGAAGCTGTGCCCTGATCTGCCTGACGCTCCGGATGTACGCACGGATGTAGCTGATTATTACTATAATATTCAATTATTTCAGGAAGAATGCGAAGAGGTTATTGAAGCACTAAGGAAATCCGGAAGGCTTGAGAACACCCTGCTCGTCATGACCAGCGACAACGGCTACTCGTTTCCAAGAGCAAAGTCCAATCTTTACGATCTCGGATGCCACATTCCGCTTGCAATCAGGTGGCCGGGAGTGGTCGAGGCCGGTTCCGTCTGCGACGGATTCGTCAGTCTGATGGACCTTACTGCCACGTTCTATGAGGCGGCTGGTGTCAAAGGGCCGTCTGGCATGGATTCGCGCAGCATGATTCCTGTTCTGAAAGGGAAACGTGACGGAACACGCAAAGAGCTTTACCTTGACAGGGAACGCCACACCAACACCAGACCTGGCGGCTACGGCTACCCGATGAGGGCCGTGGTGACAAAGGACTATCATTACATCGAGAATCTTCACCCAGAGAGGCTTCCATCCGGAGTGGATCCTGTGTTCGGAGACACGGGAAACGGTCCCGCAAAGGCATACATGTCGTTCCACAGGGATGAATACCCGTCAGAAATCTTTGAACGTGCCTTCGGACTGAGGCCAGCAAGGGAGTTGTACGATGTCAGAAACGACCCTGACAGGATTATCAACGTGGCCGAATCACCTGACTACCAAGCTATCGGAAAGAAAATGACTCGCAAGCTGCATCGATGGATGCGACGGACAGGCGATCCGAGGATCGACCCGGAAGACATGTCTTTCGATGAATATCCTTACGTACGCAAAGCCATGAAAGCTCTTGTGCTTGACATGGATGGCACACTGGCTGACGCGAAAGGGAACGTTCACCTGTGGGTCAGCGAGAAGGTGAAAGAATTATATTCAAGAGGGATCAAACTTTATCTCATTTCCTCTAAGAACGAGGAAGCAGTCAAGGAGGTTGTCAGAAAGAGCCTTGAGGGTGTGGAGTTCGCCAAGGTCTATGCCGATGTCGATGCAAGTGATGTAGGAGCATATTCATTGATCCTTTCGGAGATTGTGAAAGGGCTTGGAGTGACTGGAAGGGAAGTAACTCACCTCGGAGACGATGAAAGAGGGGTTCTGGCATGCAAGAAAGTCGGGGTGATCCCGGCAGGTGTGACATGGGGAGAACTCGATGCCCAGCAAATGCTTATCGCAGGCGCAAGCTACGTCCTTTCTGACGAGGAAGACCTCGCTCTTTGCATGGACTTCCTATAGCCTTCCCCGGCTAACTGGGCTTGAATATTAAAAAAGGGTGACAGTTTTCTGCCACCCTTTCATTTACACACTGACAGACTAAAAAGTCTGATGAGAGGCCCAGTTAGCCCATGATGGTCCTAAGACCATTGAACGTGGCATTAGAAAAATCCGAAACGACATCCACGGACTTTAGGGAAGGAACGCCAGCAAGCCCATCCCTCACCGCTAATTCCATAAGGGAGAATGAACGGGAAATCTGTCCTCCGAACAGAAGGCACTCTATTCCATAGTCTTTTAATATGGTAGCGACCGTCTCGGCCACAACACTCCCCGCCATGTCAAATGCAGCCTGGGCGGCTCTGTCTCCAAGATAAGCCCTTTCAGCTATCTCTTTGACAGACACGGTTTCTCCTACTTTAGAAACATAGTAGTTCATTATTCCCCTTTTGGAAGCATAATCTTCCAAGACACCATCCTTATAGGGAAGGCTGAAAATCGAGACAAGGGGCGAGCCCGACTCTTTTTTCAATATCCGTCCGTCAATATACATGGAAAAGCCAAGGCCTGTCCCAAGTGTGACCAAAGCCACACGGTCGAATCCTTGCCCGTTTCCGCAAGAGATTTCTCCAGCCAACATGCAATTCACATCATGGGCGAAACGAAGTTCGACACATTCTGGGATCTCAGCAATGGTGCGAAAATCCATCCCTTTGACAGACGCGTACTTATGAGTCATAAGGAATATCCCGTGAGAGTAGTCGAAAGGACCGGGAATGGCCACTCCGATGCCATGTCTGATGCTGGGAGCCGAAGAAGCTTTACGGCAAAAATCACCAATCGCTGACGTAAATGAGTCAGCGATTGAAGTGATGTCAGCGTTGGAATCGACCGGAATCTCGCGGCCATCGGAGGTCTTTATGAACGTTCCTCCTACATCCAAAAGCAGAGTGTCTTCCATGTTAGAGGACAACATCTTGGTAACCGTCCCGGAGCATTGTCTTGTGGACCATGACTGGCTCCTTGCCAAGGTTCTCGATCACATATTCACCCATGTCGGCAGGAACACAGACAATGTCAAGATAGTCCATGTCGAAGCTGCGCTCCGGATGGGCAACGCTGCGTACCCTGACGTGGTCTCCATCGACAAGGGCAAGCACATGGAAGCGCTCTCCATGAGTGTCTTGAGGGCACTGCGTCTCGAAATCCAGACGTCTGAGGCTGAAGTACAACTGATCGTTCTCTCCGAGAATCAGTTCCTGCCATCCTTCACCGGACGCTGCCACGCGAGGTTTCTGGACGATGTACTCCGGACTCTGAGGGTCGCGGATTACTGATGCTGTGCGCTGCTGAGCCACATTCTCCTCGCCAAGGCGAGTGTGGATAGGACGCTGTTTTCCATCGAAGTCAAGACGGAGATAGTCGTACATCTTGTAGGTGTAGGAACCGATTGTAAGTGAACCAATCTCAAGGATGACTTGATTACGGCCTGACGAATGAATGGTGCCGGCTGGCAGCATGACCTGAAGGCCTGGCTTGGATTCTTCGTAATTGACGTACTTCATGTAGTCGCACGGTTTATGCTCTGTGTCAGCCGCTTCGATGTCCTTGAAGAACTGAGGAATGTCGGCATCGTCACGGAAACCGATGAAAGTCTTGGCATCATGACCTGTGACGCAGACGTAGTAGCTTTCGTCTTGACGTCCGAACTCCCCGTAGTGTTCACGGTTGTAGGCAGAGCCGGAATGGCACTGGATGGACATGTTTCCGGTTGAGTGGTAACTGTCGTCGTAGTTGAAGCGGATTGGGAAGTAGCCGTGGAATTTCTCCACGCAGTCCCGGCTCATGAGGTTCACTCCCTCCTTGCAGACAAATGTGCAGAAGTTGATGTCAAGAGTCTCGTCTCCGGCCTTCACGAGCACGCTGACTTCCATCGGAATGAAGTCGAACACCCATGCTGCATTTCTCATGTTGTCCGGCAAATGGCGCAGTCTCTTCATGTAAGAGCCTCCCCAGACGCCCTCAAGGTAGCAAGGCTTGGCTCGGAACGGGTATTTCACCAACTGGGCGCAGATGTCGGAGAATGCTTCGAAAGGCATCATGACAATGCTCTTCGGATCATCGGCAAGGAAGAAGAAATCAATGGCAGAATTGTGCAGAAGTTCCCTTCTGTTGCAGACAGCAACCTCGAAATCACAATAATAGCAACGGCGTATCACGCGGTTAATCTGATCCGGACGCTCCTTGCCTATGTTTGAATATTCACCGCCCCTGATGCGCAGGATTGAGGTCTTTGGAGTGATGTCGAAGAAGCACTTCACATCGTAAAGCTTTCTGAATCTCGGAATGAGACAGCCGTAGCCATAAACGGCCACAACCTTGCCTTTTCCACCCTTCAAAGCTGACACCTTCTCCTCGAACTCCACCGTCTTAGCCTCGTCAAGAAGGCCCTCGTAGCCACCTTTATAAATCTTGCCATAGAGGAGTGTCGGATCAATCTTTGTGTCCCAGATGAGAAGAGGATCGATCATCTTGTCGATTTCCTCACCGCTCTTGAAACATTCCCTATTCTGATCAATTGAGACGAACTCAACTCCAGCGATTCGGCATTCTCTCGCCACAAGGTTCAAAAACAGTGTCCAATCCACCGTGGTGTAGCCGTCAAAAGCCAAAATCTGGTTGGATTTTCTTGCATTCTCAATGACGGTGGCCGCAAACTTCTTTGCAACGGCAGGTGTACCTCCTGAGACTACCGCACTGATTGTCTTTTCGGACAGTTCCGGACGATTGACCGGCTTAGGGTCATCGAACGGAAACGGGTTGTACATAAAGCTCATTTTCGTTTCTCCTATTTATCTGATATCATAAAACTCAAATCCAATAATCTCAGCGAACGCTGCCAGTTCGGCCCGCCAGTCTCCATCGACAATGGCGTAATGCTGCGTCACCCCAATCTTAAGAAGCCTCTCAAACAGTTCCTTAACAGGAACAATAGGGCGGAATATGCTGTGGGAATATGTCGCAAGAATATGTTCCCCCGGAAGCGACTCTGCCATAAAGCAGACCATCTTGTACTTTCCATTCTCCTCATAGATGCCAGTGACTGTCTTCATCCCGGTGCCGAAACGGTACCAGGCAAACGGGGCCCCAGCATATTTCCAGCTAGTTTTCGCGAAACGAACATCTCTGGCAATCAGCACATTGTCCTGCCAACGTGGGTCATTGTGATCGTTCGGTCCCGCATGCCCACCAGCGAAGGTTCCGAAATCATTCTCAATGTGGAACGGCTCGATGAAGTTCACATGGCCTCCAGAAATCAGTTTCAGGACGAACGTCGCCAGACCTGCTCCCATGTCGGCCTCCGGCACAAGGACACTCATGCTCTCGTTGAACCAGTCGTGATAAAATCCGGCCCGGCAGCCGCTGACTTTGAAGGTAGCCCTGTCTATGTCATTATAGACCATGACATCAATGTCATTGTCCCGTGCCATGTTCTTCAACGCCAACGAAGCCTTCACACAGCCGATGAACTTGTCATATTCCACATCCTCCATCATCTTGTAGCGGGACGTAAGCGAGCTGGCATATTCATTGACCTCCTCGTCCGTCAGGGCATCGATATATTCCTTGTAGTCAGAATACGGCAGGTAATGGATCTCCGGTCCTATCTTGGTGAAAAGGTCGTAGTTGTCGATGTAGGTTGACCACATCGCCTCGTTCATGTTGGCCATGAGTCCCACATTGGCTCCCCGGAGCACAGTCCTGGCAAGTGCGGCACGCGAGAACGATCTGATCTGTTCGTTGACTTCCGCCCTTGTGCCCATGACGAAGCGCACCCCCTTCCTAGGGACCCTGCGCACCGAACCGGAGGCCTCAAGGGAGCCAACCAAGGTACCGGAGCAAAGATATTCAATGAAATCATCCTCGTCAAGAGTGGTCTCGAAGGCCATCCTATCCTTGGCGACATTGACAAAGATCATCGGAATGTTCGGGCAGTCCCTGAGAAAGCGGACCCATGCGAAATCCTCGCTCCACGAGAGGAACTCGGTTATGATGAAATCGACTTTGCTGTTGTAGAACAAATCCATAGCCTTTTCCGCGTCTTCCCTTTCATAGACGATTCCGGGATATTCAACATCCAGAAAATCAAGGGATTCGACTATTTGCCGCGAAACAGCTTCCTTCTTTTCGCCATAAGAGCCTCTTTTAGGCCCGGAAAGGTTCTTGAACCTCGGAGAAGCCACCAACAGCAATCCCGCCTTAGGCTTTCTTGATTTTGACTCCCTATTCATTGTTTAATTTGTTATAATCTTTCTGATAATTTGTATAGCTCACTACAGCCATCATGACTCCGCAGACCAGCCAGATGCACCCAAGCACAGGGAATGTGGCCTGAAGGCTGCCAAGGCTCTGTTTCATCGCACCTAACACAACTGGAGCCAAGGCCCCCACAGCAAATCCTGTAGTTATCATCGCGCTTGAACAAGATGCATGAAGGTTGTCTGGAGTGACATCATAAAGGACAGCATAAGTGTTGGCATCGAAAAACGCCCTGAAGAAGCCCCAAGCAGCGAAGCATAGATAGAGTACAGTCAGAGTTGTGCTCCGTGCTATGAAGAACAGAGGAAGAGCTCCCAGCAGCAGGCCTGCGGCCTGAAGAAGCATCCTAGCCTTATGGTTTCTGGCCGCAAGCCTGTCCGAAAGCGACCCGGAGATCAAGACTCCGACAAAGGCAGCGACATACGTCCAGAACATCGAGTTGAATCCGGCAGCGGCCTGACTTTGCCCCAACTCTTCCTGAAGGTAAGACGGCATCCATGTCATGTAGCCGGTGATCACAAAGATTTGCCCGGAGAATCCAATCGTCAAGGCAGCAGCGGTGGGTGTTGTGAACACAGTCTTGAAACCGTCCAGAATGCCAGGCTTGTGCCTGTTTTTCTCCTCCAACTCAGCATCTGTCAAAGGCTTGTCCTTAAGTCTGAAAGCCATCAAGATGCCCCAAAGGATTCCAGCGGCTCCGAAAATGATGAATGAATATTTCCATCCATTTCTGGGATTGCTTCTATCGAAACAGTCCGCAATCGCACCCGCCAGCCATCCTGCCACTATCACCCCGACATAATAGGCGGTCTGATGGATGGACATCGCTCTGGCTCGCGTGTCCGTGTGGTACTGACCCAGAAGCGAATAGTTCGCTGGGCCGAAGAACGCCTCGCCACCACCTGTAGCGACACTCCTCATGATGATGAGAAAAAAGACACTGTTAGCCAGCCCAGTAAACATTGTCGCCACGCTCCAGAACAAGATAGACACCGTGACAACCCATTTACGGCTGAACCTATCCCCTGCCCAACCACCTAATGGGACCATGCAGGCATAGAAGAGATTGAACACAGTGGCTATCAGACCGACTGATGTGTCGGTCAGATTCAAAGCCTCTCTTATGGAAGGAAGCACGGTGTTGAACACCTGCCTGTCTCCCTGATTCAGCAGATATGCCATCCACAACAGGAGAAGGACTTCCCATTTCATCCAAGATTTTTCCTTCATCATTTTTGTAATTTCGTGCAAAGATAGCGATTTCTTCGAATATTATACCACACCACACTACACTATTTTGCAAAAAAAACGATAATTTGCTTTGCCATTGAGATTTTTGTCGTAAATTTGACCATACCAAAGCACACCATAAGATAATTACTGATAATATGATTAGTTTCGAGATCGACACAACCAGCAAGACAGCTGTTTACAAGCAGCTTGTGTCGGCAGTGACAGAAGCCGTTAAAGACGGCAGACTCAAGACAGGAGAAATTGTTCCCTCGATGAACGTCCTTGCAGAAGAATTGGAAATCTCAAAGGAGACAGTCAAAAGGGCTTACGGCATTCTTAGAATGAATGGGATTCTGGAGGCGCAACAAGGCAAGGGATTCTACGTGGCGGACACCTCAGCAAAAAGCACAATCTCAGTGCTTTTCCTGATTGACAGATTCAGCATCTACAAACAGGAAATAGTGCGCGGTTTTCATCAAGAGCTGAAAGGCCAGTCGGAAGACACTGTTCTGCTGTACAATCAGGACATCGACATATTCGAATATTTTGTGAATGAGAATCTCGGTAAATTTGATTGGTACGTTGTTTCTCCCCATTTCAGCCTTGAGAAAAAGATTCAGGACCGTGTCAGAAAAATAATAAAAAGGATTCCTAATCACCAGTTGATAATGGTGGATCGTCTCATACCGGGGATGATTGGGAACTTCGGAGCTGCCTACCAAGACTTCGAGAATGATGTTTATTATGGACTGGAGCAAGGCGCAGAAAAGTTGGAGAAAATCGGGCATCTTAAAGTGATAGCCATGCCGACATCCCTCTACTGGTCCATCATGAAAAAAAGAGTCACCGAGTTCTGCGAGGAGCATAAGATCAAGGTCCAGTTTCTTAGCGAGGCTCCGGCCAAGGTAAAGAAAGGAGATGCTTTCCTTATCCTGACTAGCCAACTGGATTCAGGTCTCATCGCCCTTGTAGATAATGCGAAAGGACTCACAGTCGGGACCGACTACTACATCATCTCCTACAATGACTCCCCCGTTGACCGCGTTGTGCTGAACGGCCTGACAACAATTTCTACAGACTTCAATGAAATGGGGCGTGAGGTAGCCAGAATGGTCAACGAAAAGACTCTGAGGAAGACTCACATCAGCTTTAGAATGAACAAACGAAGCACTTTCTGATGATTGAATTGTCTAAAGGCACGACAAGGCTGACCATGGTAAGGCCAGATGTCAACGAACCGTACTACCGAGGCACTAGATTCGACCGAAGCGGAATAATCCTCTCACTTGAACACGGAGGAAGAAGCTACATCAGCCAATGGTTTCATGAATATGATCCCTTCAAGCACGATGCAGTCAGTGGCCCGGCGGAAGAGTTCTCCCCTATCGGCTACGATGAGGCAGTTCCCGGTGGAGGTTTCTTAAAGTTAGGGGTCGGACTACTTGAAAAGGATGAGAATGAATATGATAGGTTCCATCTTTACAAAACGCTGGACGAAGGCGAATGGCTTCTGGAAAGCGGAGCCGACCATGCGGACTTCACGCACAGGCTGTCCACCGGTGGATTCGCTTACTGTTACCATAAAAAGGTGTCGATCCCTGAGGAAGGACTTCTGACGCTTGAGCACTGCATTGAGAACAAAGGAAAGAAGGTCATGGACTTGTACGTTTACAACCATAACTTTTTCATTCTTGACGGGGCCACGACCGGTAAAGACTCTGTCATCATGCTACCGTTCCGTCCAGAGGGCCATTGGCGCGAGGATTACGACTGCGTGCATCTCACTAGCAATGGGATACGCTTTGACAGGGACCTGAAACTAGACGAGCGCGTCTTCATGGGAGATCTCAAAGGTCCTCAGCCTCAGGAACATTACACTTTCAAGCTCGCAAATCTGGCCAACGGCATGACCGTGGATGTCCGCTCTGATGCCACGATGGAGTACGCTGTTTTTTGGAGCAACCACGAGGTCGCATGTCTTGAGCCTTACACCAGACTGCTCATCGGGCCCGGCCACAAAGTCAAGTGGAAGATAGAGTATCGCTTCGGAACCCTATAACAGGAACGACTGAGGTCCGAATCAGAACAGTGTCGGATGGCTGTCATCGAGCTGAGAGAGAATCCTCTCCATGGTGGCCTCACGGAAGATCGTCGAGCGCTCCTTGATTCCAAAACGGTCACAATACTCCTTGACGGCAGCCATCTCCTTATCATTCAAATAGATGACTTGCCGATGAACTCGTCGAAGAGATGCCTTGCGCATTTTAAGATAGTCAGGATCTGGGGCCGAAGCCTTCTGTTTTTTTCTTGCCAAAATTTTCTTGTTTTGCCAGCTTTTCGCGCTGCGAGCACAAAATTAAGCATTTTTGATGAAAAGAACGATTTAGAGGCAATTCTTTCCGTAAAAAATAATACCTTTGCGGAAAAGTGCCCCTCAACGAACGCAATAATGTCGCTGCCACTTAATGGTCGCTAACGGACGCTAGGAGCGAAGCGACCGAAGGGGTTTCGGGGAATCCTTTCCCCGTGCCCCTTAGGGGCTGTCGCGAAGCGACTGGGGGTTGGATGAATTATGATAATAATAATATATTTATGAGCAACAGAGTACTGATTTTCTCCGCCCCATCGGGGTCTGGCAAAAGCACGATAGTGAATCATATTCTTGGAATATACAAGGACTCGATGGAGTTTTCCATTTCAGCGACTTCTAGAGCACCTCGCGGCTCCGAACAGGACGGCAAGGAGTACTACTTCGTCACTCCAGAAAAGTTCCGCGAGCTAATTGCAAAGGACTCTTTCGTTGAATATGAAGAAGTTTATGAGGACCACTTCTACGGAACCCTTAAGTCCGAGGTCGAAAGGATCTGGGCGGCAGGCCATGTGATCATATTCGATGTAGATGTGAAAGGTGGAGTGAATCTGAAGAAATATTTCGGAGACAAGGCTCTGTCAATCTTTGTTCAGGCCCCATCGGTGGAGGTGCTGAGGGAGAGGCTTGTTAAAAGAGGAACGGATTCTCTGGAGGCCATCGAGGAGCGTGTCGCCAAGGCGGCAGAGGAGATGACCTACGCTCCACAGTTCGACTATGTTCTTGTCAATGACAACCTTACGACCGCGTTTGCCGAATCAGAGAAAGTGGTCGAGGATTTTCTTGATGATGGGAAACTGAATTATTCTACAATAATCTAGATTTGTGAAAATAGCCGTTTACTCAGGGTCATTCAACCCTCTGCACATTGGCCACCAGGCAATCATGGAATACCTTACAAAGGAGAAGGAATATGACTGGGTCTATCTTGTCGTGTCTCCTAAAAATCCTCTGAAGGATTCCATCAGTGCTGATTCCGGTGAAAGCCGCTATGAAGCTGCCGTGGCTGCTGTCAAAAGGCATCCTAAACTTCATGTCTGGGTTGATGACATCGAGTTAAAAATGGCTCCCCCGCACTACACAATCAAGACTCTGGATGCCTTGAAGTTGCGAGAACCCGACAATGACTTCACACTTGTCATCGGTGCCGACAATCTTCAGAGCATCAGGCGGTGGAGGGATTTCCCGCGGCTCCTTTCCGAATATGGTGTGACAGTTTATCCGCGCAAGGGCTTTGATGTGGATTCTATAAGGCATCAGTTGATCGAGGAATGCAAGGATTTTCCTGTGCCCTATGTACTTGATTCAGCTGAGATTGCGCCTGACGGCATGCACAGTTTAGAGGAGACATTGCTCCGTTCCTACAACATCGAGGTCATAGATGCTCCGATTGTGGACATTTCCTCCACACAGATACGTGACGGCCTGTTGGCAGGAAAGGACATGTCGGAATATCTCATGTAAGTAGGATAGTAAACCTCAAAGCCAAATCTTTTACTATTTTTGCAAGATATGATCAATAAGGATAAGAAATTGGCTGCTTTCGAGCGTGCCCTAGAAATAATGGATAGGCTCCGTGCCGAGTGCCCTTGGAACCATGCTCAGACAATCGACACCCTAAGGCCGATGACGGTCGAGGAGGTCTATGAACTTAGTGATGCAGTGATGAAGAAGGATGAGGCGGCTCTGGAAAAAGAACTCGGAGACGTGTTCCTTCATGTAATTTTCTACGCCAAAATTGCCGAGGAGGAAGGACGCTACGACATCGCTGACGTGATGAACAAGCTTTGCGAGAAGATGATCTACCGCCATCCCCATGTGTTTTCGACCACGAAAGTCGCAGATGCCGAGCAAGTCTCAGAAAATTGGGAAATGCTCAAGGCAAAAGAGAAGGGCGGCAACAAGCGCATCCTTTCCGGGATTCCTGACGCGATGCCTCCAATTCTCAAGGCATTCTCGATGCAGGACAAGGCTCGTGGTGTCGGCTTCGACTGGGAGAAAAAGAGCCAAGTCTGGGACAAGGTAAAGGAGGAGCAGGGCGAATTGCAAGCTGAGATGGATGCGATGGATTCTGCTGTGACTGAGGAAGAAAGAAAAGCGGCCACGGACAGAGCGGAGGAAGAACTAGGAGACTTCATGTTCGCCACAATCAACGCTGCGAGACTCTATGGGCTGAATCCCGACACTGCCCTGAACCGAGCTTGTGACAAGTTTCGCCGTCGCTTCACCTATCTGGAAGAAAACACCATCCGAAAAGGACGTAATCTTCATGACATGACACTCGCAGAGATGGACGAAATCTGGGATGAGGGAAAAGCTAAAGGATTGTAGCAAAGCTAATTAACGGCTACATAATCCTGTTTATAAGGTAAAAATAACTTTAGCTAGCTAAACTTTTAGGGTTCAGATTTGTCCAAAAGAAGACATTTTCTTAAATTTGTGGATGTCTTCCTGAGAAAGGAACATTGTAGAATGGATCTTATGCCTGATTATAAAGTCGTTGAGGTTGTGAGCAGAAGGGACCTGATGAAGTTCATCAAGTTCCCTGACAGGCTGTACAAAGATTGTCCTCAATATGTCCCCGCCCTTCACAGCGATCAAGTCAAGTCTTTGACCAAAGTTTCCACCCTTTCATATTGCAAAAGGAAAATGTGGATGGTCATGGATGGAAAAAATGTCGTTGGCCGCATCTGCGGAATGATTAACCCTCGTTACAATGCGCTCTATGACAAAAAGAGGGCGCGTTTCGGATGGTTTGACACAATTGATGACTTTGAGGTTGCCAAGTTGCTGTTAGGCACCGCTGAGGCTTGGGCCAAGGATAACGGAATGAATGAGATACACGGCCCTTTGTACTATAACACGCTTGGGAAGCAAGGCATGCTCGTTGAAGGCTACGAGAACATCCCACCGTTCAACTGCCTTTACAACTACCCCTACTACAATGATTTCGTGACTGCTCTCGGCTATGAGAAAGAATGTGATTGGGTTCAGTACAAGATTGCCGCTGACCAACCATTGCAGGAAAAAATCACTCGTATAGCGGGATTGCTTAAGCAGAAATACAATCTTCATGAAGGCAGTCTGGACAAGCTTAAGAAGGACAAGAAGATGGTCAGGTACTTCTTCGATGTCTATAACGAGAGTTTCGCAAAATCTGTTTATAATTTCATTCCTTTCACTAAGGAGGAAATTGACGAGGAAGCAAGCGAGGTACTGAGTTTTGTTTCGGACAAGACAAGCAGCATAATATTCGATGACAATGACGAACTTGTGGGGTTTGGAATCACTTTCCCAACAATTTCGCCTGCTCTTCAGAAGGCGAAAGGCCACTTGTTCCCTTTCGGATGGTTCCACCTTCTGAGGGCGATGCGCAACTATGAGACTGTTGATCTGATGATTAACGGTGCCACACCGAAGTGGCAGAACACTGGGGTGTCTTCAATCTACCATTGCTCAATGTCAGAGAAGTACAGGAAGGTAGGAACAAAGTGGGCCATCACAAATCCGCAGATTGAATCCAACGGGGCTGTCAATGTCTGGGGAAAGTACGAGCATGAGTTGTTCATGCGGCGACGCTGCTATTTGAAGTCAATTTAGGGATATCCCTATTCGGTTGCTGAGCTTGTCGAAGCATCGAAGTAACGGTGAGCCGATGCACCGATGGGTAAATGAACATTAGGGCACTTCGACAGGCTCAGTGACCACACTTCGACAGGCTCAGTGACCAGCGGTCAAGGAATTGGAATATAAGAATAATTAACCATTAATATGGCGGAGAACACATTAGTAGATAAAATCCTGGCTCTTCAGGACAAATACGAGTCTCTTCAAAAGCAATTAGCAGATCCAGAGGTAATTGCTGACATGAAGAGGTACGTCCAACTCAACAAGGACTACAAAGAACTTGAGCCCATCATCAAGACAGGTCTTGAGTACAAGAAGATGGTCGATGAATTGGCTGAGGCTAAGGACATTATGATTAACGAGAAGGACGAGGACCTTCGTGACATGGCAAAGGCAGAGATTGCCGAGCTTGAACCGAAGATTCCGGAAATGGAAGAACAGATCAAGATTCTTCTGATTCCGGCAGACCCGGATGACAGCAAGAATGCGATCATAGAGATTCGTGGAGGTACCGGTGGTGACGAAGCAGCAATTTTCGCTGGAGACCTTTTCAGAATGTACTCTCGGTACGCGGAGAAGCGTGGCTGGAAGTTGGAGGTCAATGATGAGACTCCAGGAACAGCTGGTGGCTACAAGCAGATTGTCTTCAAGCTTTCGTCCAATGATGAAGGTGTCTATGGTATCATGAAATATGAGTCTGGTGTGCATCGCGTCCAGAGAGTCCCACAGACTGAAACTCAGGGGCGAATCCAGACTTCAGCTGCGTCCGTGGCTGTCTTTCCTGAGGCTGGTGAGTTCGATGTAGATCTTAAATGGGATGACATCCGTTTGGATCTTTTCTGCTCATCAGGTCCTGGTGGACAGGGAGTTAACACGACCTATTCGGCTGTGCGTCTTACCCACCTTCCTACCGGTCTTGTTGTACAATGTCAGGAGGAGAGATCTCAATTGAAGAATAAGGATCGTGCTTTTGAGGAGTTGAGAACGCGTCTCTACAACCTTGAGCATCAGAAGTACCTTGACGAAATCGGAGCCAAACGCAAGACCATGGTTTCCACTGGTGACCGTTCCGCAAAGATCCGCACTTACAACTACCCGCAGGGACGCGTGACCGACCACCGCATCAATTGGTCGATGTACAACCTTCCTGCTTTCATGGACGGAGACATCCAAGAGTGCATTAACCAGCTCCAGATTGCAGAGAACGCTGAGAGACTTAAAGAGGCTGGTGAATAGAGATTCCCTGGTACTCTTCGCAGACAGTTCGATAGCTTTCAAGGTTACCGATGTCGAAGCGTCGCCCAGGCATCTCCATCGCATGAACGGGGACCTGAGTGGCTAGCCAAGCGATGTAACTGCCCGGAGCATCAGTGCCACAACCGGCAGCGATTCCGGCAGGAATCAAGCGTGCATCCTTACGTGTGTAGTAGTAGAACGGAGGACAGCACCAATGTGAACGAGGCTCTGAAGGCTTCTCTTCCATGCTCAGGATAAGATCATCTTTGTCCACTTCCACGACTCCACATCTGCGAAGCCGCTGCTCAGAAGGCTCGTAGAAACGCATGATGCAGGACGTTCCCTTTGAGCGGGCATATTCAATGAACTTCACTAGACTGAAATCCAACACATTGTCCCCGGCAATCACGAGCATGTCATCATCCGGCTCCAATGAATCAATGGCGAATTGGATGTCCCTCACCGCCCCTAAACGTGTCTCGTTTGTGGAGGTCCCGTCATCGACCACGGTGATTTTGTCGTCAGGGCGTCCAGCGGCCCATTCTAAGAAATGTCCAGCGAACTTATGGTTGGAGATGACGGCATATTCATCAACCACTCCGGAAGTCTTGATGTCGTCAATTAACCAGTCCAAAATGGCTTTATCCCGGACTTTAAGTAACGGTTTCGGGAAGTTTTCCGTCAGCGGGTAGAGGCGTGTGGCATAACCCGCAGCTAGTATCAAGCATTTCATATCTTCACACCGTCAGCGCTGTGGCAGATGCAGGCAGAGTAGTGTCCCTTAAGCTCAGGGAACGCTGCAAGGTACTCTGTCTCAACTTTTTTGAATATGCTTTCTCTGAATGTCGGGTCAATCAGAGCCATGCAGCAGCCCTTGAATCCGGCACCGCTGAAACGTCCTCCGAAGATGCCCTCGGTCTGGGTCATGATCTCGTAGATTTTCTTGAGTTCAGGCGACCCCGTCTCCCATTTCTCAATAGAAGACTTTCCGCTCTCGAAACTCAGACGCCCGAAAGTCTCGATGTCGCCGTTTCTCCAAGCTTCGACACCACGCTGAACACGATCATATTCCCCATACCAATGTTCGGCACGCTTCCGCCAATTCTCCGGAAGGCGATCCTTGAATTTGTGGAAAACCTCGACCGGAACATCCCTGAGGTTAGTCTCACCGAACTTACCGTATTCCATTCCTGCGTAGGCCTTTAGGGCGTATGCCGCGCTTCGGCACTCATCTACGCGCATGTTGAACTTACTGCCAGCCAATGTCCTTTCAACTCCGCTGAAGAAAATTGCGATTTCGTAGGGCTTCATGGCGGGAGAAGTCGGGATGAGCTCATAACTGTCGTCCTTTGTGTCCAGATAAAGAAGATGATCTTTTTTCGAATAGACTTCGCAGCTTTGATCGAGTTTTCCGCATGACACTCCGACATAGTCGTTTTCCGCGGCCATCTCGGTCTTAATCAGTTCTATGTCAGAGAGATGAATACCATTGACAGTGCATAGAGCCTTCAGAAATGCTATCGTGACGGCTGCGGAAGATGAGAGGCCACCGATTGGCAGAGAGCCCTCAATCACACCACTGAGACCTACCCGGAGCGGGTATTTTGCACCCAATTTGAGCGTGGCTCCGCGAAGATAATCTGCCCAGTCTCCTTGCTTAGGTTCTGGAACTGAACTGACGTGCCATTGCGCACGCTTTGAGAACTGCAACGATGAGCACTCTATGACTCCGTTCTGTTTGGGAGCGAAGGCAATATGGATTCCTTTGTCGATCGCAAGACCGGTTACCTTGCCGAGCTGGTGGTCGGAATGCGCACCCAGAGGGCAGACACGGTAAGGACAGAACGAGAGCCCTTCTGGCTCTCGTCTGTACGTTTCCCTAAATCGTTGTTCGCAGTTCATGACGCTTACAGTCTTGCCTGAAGTGCCTTGCCCTGCTCCTCGTAGCCAGGTTTGCCCAAAAGGGCGAACATGTTCTTCTTGTAGGCTTCAACACCAGGTTGGTTGAACGGATTCACACCGAGAACATAGGCGCTGACTCCGCAGGCATATTCAAAGAAATAGAACAGGCCGCCAAGGTTGAAGGCGTTGATTTTCTCGATTGAGACCTCTAGCTGAGGCACTCCACCGTCGATGTGGGCGAGCTTTGTTCCGAGTTGGGCCATCGCGTTGCAGTGCTCAACGTGCTGACCTGCAAGGTAGTTGAGCTGGTCGAGATTCTGCTCATCGGTGTCGATGACAACTTCGCGGTTGCTCTTTTCGATGTTGACAACAGTCTCGAACACGATTCTGTCTCCGTCCTGGATGAACTGTCCCATTGAGTGAAGGTCTGTCGTGAAATTGACAGAGGCTGGGAATATTCCTTTAAGGTCCTTGCCTTCTGACTCTCCGTAGAGCTGCTTCCACCATTCTCCAAGGTACTGGAACTTAGGATTGTAGGCTACTAGAATCTCAACTTTCTTACCAAGTTTTGAATAGAGTAGGTTCCTCATTGCAGCGTACTGAACCGCAGGGTTTTCTTCGTTCTTTACAGCAAGAGCTTTTTCCATCTCCACAGCACCGGCCAGCATTTCGCGTACATCAAAACCAGCTAGAACAATCGGGAGAAGGCCTACTGGAGTGAGTACAGAGAAACGTCCTCCAACATTGTCTGGAACTACGAAAGTCTTGTAGCCTTCCTGAGTAGAAAGCGTCTTAAGGGCCCCCTTGTGGGCGTCAGTGATGGCAACAATTCTTTCGGAAGCATCGGTGTAGTTCTTTTCGATGTGTTCCTTGACAATCCTGAATGCAACAGCAGGCTCGGTTGTGGTACCTGACTTAGAGATCACTACAGTGGCGACATTCCTCTCTGCCACGAGATCCATCAACTCGGCAAGATATTCCTCGGAAAGATTATTGCCAGCAAAAACCACTTCTGGAGCCTCTTGGGCGCCTTTAAGTTGCTTGGCAAAATTGTGGGAAAGGGCTTCGATGGCGCAGCGAGCTCCAAGATAGGAGCCTCCGATGCCAATCACAACCACAAGGTTCACTCCTTTTGCCTTCCAACTGTCACGAACAGCCTCGCATTCAGCGATTAAGGCCTCAGGAGTCTGAGACGGAAGGTGTTTCCAACCAAGAAAATCATTCCCGGCACCGGTCTCGCTTTCGAGCACATCAAAGGCTGCAAGAGCCTTGCCAACATATTCCTTGTAATCCTCGTCCTTGACGAAGGAGGAGCATCCTCCCAAATTGACTTTGACCATATTACTTCAAAAATTAAGGTTAATCGATTTCATCTGACAAAATTAACCATTTTTTCATAATATCAGTACACAATGCTTCTGAATATGTTTCTGTTCTTTTCAGTCTGCTATTTTCAGATCTTGTTCTCAGTCTGCTCTTTTCAGCTTCTCTTTTCAAACCACGGGCACAGGAAAGTGCTTCTGATAGATCAGCGACCATGCCCCCACGGTTGGTGAGCCTGTCGAACCATTTGGGCGGGCGCTTCGACAGGCTCAGCGGCCAGTGGGTTGCAACAACTTGATAAATTGTACTACGAATAAAAACCGAGGGGTGAAGCGGAGAGCCCTACGGCTCAGAGTGGCAGCCGAAGACAGACATTGCCTTAATAGCGTCTGTAGTAGCTTCGCACTCTCTCAACCTTGCCGAAACGCACTCGCTTGTAGGCTCGCACCTTGACAAGTCTGATAATCCCCACTTCAATGGCGACTATCACAAGATATTGGCATGTTCTCATTATTAGTTACATATTAAAGAAGGTGAGAGAGCAGCCGTTCCCTTGTTGTAGTACCCCCTCGGTATCTGACATCTAAAAACAAAAAAAGCAGACATCCCTATTAAGGGGAATTGCCTGCTTTTACTTTACCTTCTTAATATGTAACTTCGCAAATTTAAGAATTATTTTTAATAAACGAAAATAGGTTTCATTTCCTACCATTTCATTGGTGTCATTACAAATAACGGACACGAGGATGTGCTTCTGACAGCGGACAGAGGCAGGTCGTTGTGCTTGACCCTATTGTTTAGGGATAGGGTCAGACACACGAATCGACCTCTCAGCCCGCTCACAGGCATCCTTCCGTGCCTGTGGATTGCAAACAGCTGGTCTCAGCAGGATCGGCTGGCAAGACCATCCGGTTGGCGAGCCTGTCGAACCATTTGGGCGGGCGCTTCGACAGGCTCAGCGACCGATGGGTAGTATGCTGTGCACTCTTGGGGAGCATAAAGTAGGGTAAATGCAGCCTGAGGGTGTTGGTAGCACTGTTGGGAAGCGAAATGTGGGAAAAACGCTGCCGGAGGGTGCTAATGGGCACTGTTGGGGAGCAAAATGTGAGGGAAACGCTGCCGTGGGTTATGGTGGGCAAGGGTGAGCAAGGGTGAGATGAGAGCGTGAAGGGCTAGTCTACGCGGATGTCACGGACGCAACGAGCCTGGGAGACTTTGTCATCCCTGGAAAGATAAAGATTAGCTCCCGATATAAAACCAGATTTATTATCGTCTTTTCCTTTCTCTCCATAATTTGGTTCGATTTTCAGTTCAAATAGAACTCTTCCCATACTCCAGTATGTTCTTGAAGGAACATTATTTACTATGTTCACACCACAATAGGAACGGATCATTGCCAACTCAAGCTGGCTTGGAAGACGATAGCCTTCAGGGCAAAATCCAGCGGTAACTGAAGAACCCGCTTCATTTACCTTTTTATTTAAATTCACAAAGGACCATTCTCCGAAATTCTCAGTGTATTGAGGTGCCACCTCAAACTTTTTATAAAGGCGATTCTGCTCAGATTCATTGCTAGCATACTCAAGCTCACGAGAGGTGTAGTAACGAAGGGCATTGGCATTTAGATTTGTACATGTCACCACATAAGGAGAAGCCGCTGTGCCATTACCATCACGTTTAGCAAGTAAATCCGGTTCTCTAGTAATATCTTTAGAATTTGGATTATCCGGCAAATCAAAGCCAAGATTGCGCACACACCTTATCGACCAAGACTCCATCGCGCCACCATGTGACGTAGATCCAGAAAGAGCACCTGTAGATATTCCTTCCTCCGCCCAGATAATTGACGGTTCCGACCCATTCCTCGTGCTTGATATAATGTGTTGCCTCCAATCATTAACATCAGGTGATTTACGCTGTTTTATGGTTCGATTATATAGACGAGAATTCTGATTCAAAAGGCCATCGCCAACATAAAGTCCAATAAGTTGCTGTTCAGCGGCAAGATACCAACGGATCTCACTGCCATCGATAACACCGTCACCATTATTGTCGCGATTTCTGGACATGCATAAATAACGCAAAGCCTTATGCTTATTATCCTCTTTCATCTGAGGTGTAGAGTTCGGCACTTCAAAATTCATGTATTCGTCCCATCTTTTACCGCTGACAAATGAAGGATTACCGGCAGCATAGCCATTAGCAAGATCCCATTCGCAAAGCGAGTTCGCAAGGCCATTACTACTAGAATTGTTTCTCCCGCCACAGTTCTTGCTATCACCCACGTTATACGTCTTAACCTGATCCGAGAACTCATCAGTATATTCAGTGCCCCAGGCGGTTTGGAGGGAGGTGTAGGACTCGTCGGTGTTGTAAACAGACTGGATGGCGTGCTGCTGGATGGTGACTACGGAGCCGGTGGCGCGGGATTCGAGGTCTTTGCTGATCTCGGAGTTACAGAGGATGTGCATGGAGCGGTCGGGCTGGTTGACGAACTTTTTCCACAGGGTGGTGGATTTCGCTCCGGTCAGCGGATGAGCCTCGTAGTAATATTCATTGACAAAGGCGGTGACGCAGATTTTCGGGCTCAGCTTGCCATCTTCGTACCCTTGGTCGAAATCGGAGGTTGCCGGGCTCTCAATGTACTTATTCACCTGCTCCTTCATGTATTTCACCAAAGAGATGATGTCGAACACACCGTCATTGTGGAGACCGCTAAGACCTTCAGAGCCGTCACCTTCCTTATTACCACCGTTCTCTCGTGCTATTGAGCCATCCCGCCATTCGGTCGAACTCTCAAAAGGATATTTGACTGGATCAAGAAACTTTCGCCTATCGGAAGAATATGTACCGTCCTTCTTCCTATTCAGTCTGAAATTCACCCATTTATAGTCCAAATCATCAGAGTAGTCGATCCCCTCAATGACTCTCGGACCTCCGATGCTGAACGGAGTGTTCACCTCCCATGTCAGTTTGTTAGCCACGCACCTTTCCTTATTTTGAACATACCCTTCCGCATCAAGTTTAACCCCTCCATCAAAGAAGTTCGCAAGATGGAAAGTAAGCGTTTTCGACTCGTAGTGGGCATCGCAAAGGGCGATCTCCTCGCGGGCAATGGTCACTGAGCCCATCGCACCAGGCTGGTTCTCCTTGACTTCGGCTTCTTTTGAAGACTCAACCTCGACACGAATATTATTAACTGAATTGACGGTGACTGTGTAGTCGTAGATAGTGTTGCGTTCGATCCCGTAGTCACCGAAATTGGAATATTCATCATCGGTGCCACCATTCGCGTCTTTGATTGTCGCGCCCCATGTGCCAAGGTGAATAAGATAAGTGACATCAGCTCCGAGCACCTGCCCCGCATCATCATTCTCAAGCTTCATCGTGACACGACCTGTGACCATTACATAGGTCGAGAAGTCGTTGGCATATTCAAATACCCTCATGTTTCGTTCGTAGGACTTGCCATCCACCACATAAGAGACTGGAACGGACACGTTCGTCCCATCGGGATTTTTCTTCTGCCGGCTTCTATCTTGATAGGCTCCCGGTACTCGCTTCGGTTTCTGATGGTTCTCCAGCATATAGAATGTGAATGATGCCGGTTTGCCTTCACTCGCATCATCATAGGTCTCGAAGTTCACGTAGTCAGTGTCGAAGAAAGAATCTGCATCTTTACTGTAGTCATTAGGGTCAGTATTCGGATCGACCTGACTGTCATCATGGTCAAGATTGATGATAGCGTAGCAAGTACGCGGCACATTCATGACCTTCCACTGAAGAGGTTCGAAGGAAGTGATTTTCTGACCTTTCTCATCAGGCCTGCTCCCCGTCTTGAAGGTGAACCTGATTTTGGCGTCTATCCTATAGAGTTTCAAAGTGCTTCCATTATTTGAAGTGATAGTAGCCTCTCCAGAATCATCCACAGTGATGGTAACGCCTTCAAGCACCCCGCTCATCGGGAAATACCCGTTTCGAGCTACTGTCGTCTGATTAAGATAGCACCGGAAATTCTTCAGATCTTCCTCATTCTGAATAGCATGGTTAAGAAGTTCCTCCGACACACGAACCATGTCTGCGTCAAGATTAGCGTAGATGTAAACTTTTAAATTCTCCCCTTGCGGCACACGCATTTTCACGCAACCTTTTGTGTCTCCTCCAGCAGCGCTACCGACATACCATTGTCCGGGCCACAGATTACTGTCAGAATCCTGTCTATCCGACTCGGAAAAATAGTGGCTGTAAACCTTGTTGCCATTACCATCAAACAAGAACACATGCAAATTGTAAATCCTTGACTCGTTCTCCAGCGAATGATCGGCACGAGTCTGGACAATGTTCATCGAAGCGGCACCAAAAGAAAGGGCGACATCAACCTCTCCTTCACCGACAGGGGCTGACTCTTCAAACTCACGGACGCAGGAAGAAAAATTTATGAATATGACCACACAGGTCACGAGATATGTCAGAATACGTCTCATCGCTTAATCAAAAGTGGTTTCGCTACTTTTATTATCCCAATTAACCAATTGAAAATCAAAGTTACCGGTGGCTTCGCTATAAGTCACTCCTATTTCCATCTGAAGATGTTGGTTGCGTTTGAGTTGGGACAGCAAGAAGGGGGCTCCGTGCTGATCGACATGGGTTATGGAACTGTGAAAGAAAATGTCCTTGATTTTGTACTCATCAAATACCTGCGCATTATTTTGGTTCTCCGTGACTTCGCGAAGGTACCACTGAGTCTGATTAGATGTCACGACACTTGGCTTATTTGAAGAGTTCGTCAGATAATAACTTGAGTTAGAGTCATAATAATAAATAGAATTATTAATATAGAATAAGGATGTTCCAGCATTATTCGACACCCCAACAGCAGACTCCCCGGTCGAATTCGAAATTGTCAGCCAAACATTATGCTTTTTATTAAAGAAAGTACACCCTTGATTATTACCGCTTATTTCCCAAATAAACTCTCCGATGTCAGGAGAATTTACAATCTCCGCATTGCTAGGAAAAGACCATAGGCGGACCGAAGAACCATCTGTACCTAGATAATAGGTGCTGGATGAAACGGAACGAATCAAATAACTCTTGCCGGAAGAGAACGATGATTTATTATCACCTAAAGAATATGTAATGACTTTTCCCGGAATCAAGGTAGGTGTTTTCCCCTCTTCATACAACGCTCCCCTAATGGTGATTTCCTTATCTTCTTCTCCGTCAGTCTCAAACAAGTACAGGTCGCTCAGCACCATAGATTCCCGCGGACGAATGATGGCAAAATTGTCATCTGTGACATCAGGAAATGCAATATCCTCATCTTCGCTAAATGGCACACTATTGTGTCCTAACTCATTGATGTGAGGAAACAAATAACCTTTCGGAGGATTGAAGTTAGATAGTGTCACTTTGTTGATGCAGACATTTTTTCCAATAGCATTGTTGGTGATTTTGACAGTAAATCTGGCGCAGACCCTATCGAGTTCGACATTTATTTCGTTCTTACCAGGCCCCACAGCAACGTCACCGACATAGGAAAGAGGCATGCCACCCTTATCGTCTGCAAACAAGGCATCAGTCTTGTCTATCACCTTAGCCAAGGCACCAGCTGTAGAATATGCCGGAGAACTGCCCCTGGAGATTGGACCAAACGCCTTGTCCTTAAAGCCGGCATCCAAGGTCGGACTATTTCCATAGGAGTCCAAGTCTTTGCAATTAGCAACGACATATAGCTTATAATCACCTCTGGCACAGGATCCAAGATCGCATTCAGCGGTTTTAGCCGGTGACATATCCTCATTCATAAACTTGTACACCTCATCACCTTTGACAAGCCATACGCTAAGGCTGGTCATCTTGTCACCATCATCCGGAGTGCCGTCATCATCCTCGTCAGCAGAGGTTATCGTTGTCCCGCGCGTTGCGATGGTTCCAACTTTCAAAACCACTGTCCCCAAGCCTTCATCGACTGGTTCCTGTTCCGACTGCCAGCAGCCCGCAAGGCCAAACATCGCGGCAAGGATTGTAAGAATATGATAATGTCTCTTTCGCATTCTTATCAATTATAGTTTAATCTCCGCACTCGCCTCTACCTCCGTCCAAGGCTTAATCTTGACTTCAACAGAAACCGTTGCATGTTTGACTGTGATGGTGTAGATGTACTTCTTGCCAGGTTCCCAAGGGATGTCCGGCAACTTGGCAGTATGAAGAACCGAACCGCCCTTGTCTGTCTTAAAGTGGGCGTATATGCTTGGAAGTGGATCCACCCATTTTTTACCCTCGTACTCTCCATTCATTGGTATAGCAAAGACAAAACCGTCTTTGTCACCTTTGTCTTCATAAACAGACACTCCCTCGGCTTCTATTTTCTTGTATTTTGTCACATCATCACCTGAGTCCCAATGATGAACAAACGTGTCCTCATCAGCCTCACCTGGAATCCACATGATGGTTTGTTTACCTTTAAGATCCGAAGCATCAGATGCAAAATAATATAGGCCACCGACTTGATGTAATCCAGTGAGATAAAACTCCTTCACGCTCTCATCCTCACCGGTGTTCTCTTTCTTGATTATGAATTTCAAAGCAGAAAGAGCATGCATGAATTTTAGTTCGACGGGACCAACGCTCTCAGGATCCTCAGCCGGACAACGTGTCGCATAGGCGACCATCAAATCCGAATCATGTTCCATCAGTGAGTACCTCATCTGCAAAACTTTTGCACTTGACGTATTATTGACTTCGCTCATCAATGAATATGGATAAAAAGCACGGAAGCGGTAACGGTCTGACCGAATCCATTTGACTTTGTCAACTCCGCTTGATGCAGCATCACTGCCAATGTAGTCATAGTCCCATTTAGACTTGCCTTGACCGTCAGACTTGTAACAAACGCGTTTAGCACCTTCCGTCTCGAACACAGGGATCTCGCCACTGTAATCTAGTTCACTACCATGGAATCCATAAACGGCTATTTCAGAACCAGGTACGTTCAAATTTGAGATCAAGGTGCTGCCTGTCGAACGGCTGTCCAACTCTTGAGAAATCGTAGAGAAGCCTATCACTGCATCGGAGTCCGACTTAGGCCCGTCAACACTACTATGCGAGCATGAGAGGTGCAGCAGCAGCGGCACCAATGCAATGAGCGAAATCTTATGAAATGATACTTTATAAGCCATGTCGTTAATTGCCAATTGTAATGTCATCTGGGTTAACACCAGTTTCCCAGTCATTTACCGAAGTGCCAAATTCAATATAAGCTTCATCTACACTGAATATTATGGTGATCACGTACTTTTTCCCCGGTCTCCAAATATCGTTGTGACCATTCGCGAGAAGCTTTGTGACAGTGGTACGGTCTCCACCTTTCGGAGTATATTCAATCGTGATGCTTGGAGCCTCACGAGCAGAAGAGCCAGACGCTTCCAACAGATTCTGAGGAATCACTATCATCGAAGGGAAGACTTTCGAAGGTGAACCGTTAAGATCAAGCTGTACTTCGGTGCCATTGATAGTGTATGAAGGATGCTTAAGATCTGAATGCCCAATCCATGTGCCGACATTCGAAGAGTAGTTAGCCTTGGTCCACAAGTTATTAAAAGACACCGAGTTGACAGTGTATGTTTTCTTGTCTTTATTATCATCCTCAGCAGCGCTTAACTTAGCCTGCACTTCCACTTGGCAGCAGATGTGCTGGAATTTGGTGGGGACTCCAGGATGGTAGCCGCTAGCGGAGGCGGAGTTGCCTGATTGGTTTACGCTTTGGGCTATCATGAGGTCAACACCGGTGCCTCCTTCCGCTGCATCTCCGGGATTCATGGCGGCTGTCCATGAATCTATCTTTAGGCCGTTTTCTTTGGAGCAACTGATTACACCTTGCAATTTCTCAAACGGAGAGTAGGAGAAGAATGTCAGGGTGCCGGTTTTCGGCCAGTAGTGGACTATTTCGCTGTGCCAGGAGTTGGGGGCGAAAGAGTTGGTGCCGTCCTTATCGTACGCCACTTTATTGTTGTTGATGTAGAGCTGGGCTTCAGACTTGTTGTCCCGCCATGTCTTGCCGGAGGGGAGATAATAGGCGAAAGAGCCGAATGGGACGTTTTGGGGATACGTTGTTCCAGTCACGGCAGAGCGGGTGGCCATGCTCTTTTGGAGCACGGAGTACGTGATCGGGATGTCCTCGGGGACGGGCGGTGCTACCTGATTGCTTACGCATGAGGTTAGTGCTGCCGCCAGCACTGAGGCTGCGGTACCCATCCTGATCTTAATAGCCTTTGTCAACATAGTCTTTTTATCAATTCCTCGAAACGTTTGTCGCACGTCTAAGGCATCTTAGTGCCCGGAGGCGGTTTCACCCACCCCAAGGCTGCGCAGTGATTGGACCGACTGCGGCTGCGGTCTAAATGATTAGAGAGAGATTGTCTTATTTTCTTCCTCCCACTCAACTACAATAGGATCCCAGTAGATGATGTTTGCGGAAAGATCAATGGTGATATTATAAGTAATCTTCCTATTGATCTTCCAATCACCACCGTTGGTAGAGCCATCAATACTGCTGGTGAAATCAGCAAGCGCGATATATTCTTTTACTGTTTCTTCTGAATAATCTGAGCTAGACGTGTAAGTCTTGATTGTGTATTCAAGTTCAATGTGACCAACGTTCTTAACGGCTTCTTTGTATGCTGTGGTTTGCCTTTCTATGGCTTTCTGTATCGGAGTAGCACCATCTGAATATGTAAAGTTAGGGGCAGTAAAAGTCTGAGGCATGAATAAGAGTTGATCGCAAGCTAAAGCAACTGGTGTCACATCTGATGCCACATTCGAAGCACCTGAAGCAACTCTAAAAGCGTATTCATGACTTTCAGTTTGATTGTTCCATGACTCATCTCTATTATTAGTTTTATTCTTGTCATAAAGCAATTGATAATCTCCCTTAGAATAAACGTTGCAAATCTTGATGGAGTTCACAGTAATTTCTTTACTTCCTATTTGAGGAGAAGGGGTACCTACATTATAGTAGTCAGCAGCAGTTCTAACTTGAAACCCGGTAATCCAAGTCAAAGCATGACGGAAAATTGTCGGAACACCTTTAGCCGCACCTGCTTGGTCAGTTGTGTTTTGCTTCTGGCCTGTCTGAACATCTGCAACCATGAGGTCACGATTTTTGTCAGATGAGACATTTACGTCAAAACCGGAGATCTTCAATCCGTCGTCCTTAGTACACGTAACAATAGCTGAGCAACCATGATTGTCATCACCTAACGAATAGGAGAAGAAAGTAAGAGAACCCTGTTTAGGCCAATAGTTCACAGTTCCAGAGTGCCAAGAGTCTGCGACAAATGGTTCTTCTGCATCTTTATAATAACTGATTACCTGATTATCAATATACAGCGATGCATCAGTAGGCCAAGTAGTACCAGCGGCATTAAAAAAAGCGTAAGTGATAAATTTGTGTGCCTTATCAAAAGCAGTTCCTTCGACAGGTGCCTTGGTCGAGGCCTTGCCGACCACGGCGTTCCATGAGATTTGAGCAGGTGCGTCTTCCACAGGCTTCACCTCGGTTTTTGAGCAGCCCAACGCGACAAAAGCCAAGGCTGTCAGGAGAATTGATTTTTTCATAAAAAACTTAACTTTTAAATATTACTATAAACTATAAACTTTCTAAATTGTCACATCGTGACGCTCTTCTTCCCAGTCATCGACTTTCGGGTCGAAACCGCCACTTATTGGAGGTGGATCAATCTTAATTGTCTGCTCAAGAAGGAGCCAGTGGTGATTGACCGCATTCTCGGTCTTGAAGAGGTCTGAGATGTCAAAGGTCTTGACTACCATCTTTCCGTCAGTGGTGTAGATGTTGAATGTCACTTCCAAGTTATTGACAGACTGATCTATGTGACCGAAGGTGTTGAAGACGGTGCAGATCACTGGGGTGCCTTTGTCATCGCTTTTCTGGAGCTTGAACCAGATTGAAGCCTCAGGGTCTGTCACCTTAGTGTTCGTGGCGATCAGGTTCGAGCCGACCATGCCGGAAAGCACAGCCTGAGCCGAGGTGACATATTCAAGACCATCGACTTTAATTTGGAGGTACCAACTCTCCACAATCGAGGAGGCGTCGGTGTAGATGGTGTAGACACCTTCATGGTAAGGGATTGTCTCCCGCTCATTCGATGAGACCACAAGGTGATCTGGCTCGGACAGGATGTTGAGCGACTCACCACTCTTGGAGCGGAAAGCGTTCTGGATGCCTTTAGGAGCAGCTTCAGTGTAGGCCTCAGCCTCGGACCAGACGTTGTAGTTCCTCACGTAGGTGCCATCAGTGTTGAAATCGTAGGCAAGCAGGCGATAGGTGCCAGGTGCCACCAGAACCTCTCCTGAAATCGTACGGTTTCCATCGGGCTCAATCGTCACATCAGTGATATATGTCTCGCTGGCCACCTTTTCTGCATCCTCTGTGAATAGCAAAAGGTGCATGGCTTCCGGTTCAATCTTCGGAACAGGAATCTTGTCGTTGTAGATGTCGCAGGTCACGTTCTTCACATTCGAGACATCGACTTGAACCTTGACCAGTGTCCGGTAGTCCGGATCCTCAAGCGGACGTCGGTGGCAGCCACACAGCACGGCAAGGACCAGAAGGAGGAATGGACTATTCATTAAAACCCTTTTCTTCATCGCTCTCCCCTCCTTTCTTTATGTGAATCCTTCCCTATCGGAATCACCAACGAGACTTTCAGTTTCGTCGGGCCGAACCATGTTGTCGTGCCGACATTGAACTTGTCGCGGAAGAGGTGCTCGTAGCCCGGATCCGGCTGATAGTGACGGTAGTCCGTGCGAAGGTAGCCTGCGGAGACAGAAAATTCCATATTCATCCACCGGCACACTGGGAGGGCATAGCCGTAGGTCAAGCCAGCCGACCAGAACTCGCCTTGGTAGCAAAGTTTGGTATCCCACTGGAGGTCGTACTTACCGGACATGCCATAGACACCGACGAAATGCCCTGTCATGTAGTCCCTCCTGTCATCGCGGACGAACCACCAGCGCGGCTCGATGCCCATCGACCAAATCTGGAAGCAGTACTTGTTGCCGTTCGGGCCCCAATTCCACCATGGGAACACGTCCTCGACCATGACGGAGAACTTCTTACCAATAGGAACCTCAACTTCCGCGTTAAGAGCCGTCATCACGTCATAAAGGGCGTTGGTCTTGACGGCAACGGAATAGAATTTCTCCCCAGGCGGCTCCGGCTCAGGGAACTCAATCTCCGGCAGCACCGTCTTGGAAGCGAGGGTCATTGAATATGGTACCTCTACTTTTATGTCAGGCGATTGGTAATCAATAGGCTCAATCGGCTTCACGGTGCTGTAGAGCACATGAATGTCAGTACGACGGAGAGACGGATAGTAGTCAGTGATGAGCTTGCGCCAGACCTTACCGCCTTTCAGCCGCTTCATGGTTTGCTTCTTCGATTCAGGGTTGCGGCTGTCCTTGAATATTCCCGAAATCATTCCGTCCCCGGACTGTGAGTCGAACATTTCCGCGATCTTAGCAGCACCTTCCCAGTCCTCCCCACGGGAGATAACGACGAAATCCGAATCTGTCAAACGAGGCTCAATCTCCTTGAGGAAAGTCTTGACGCCTTCGGCTCTGTCACGGGACAGTCTAGCGTTGAGTGCCTTGCTTCCCTCTGGGGAGGCTGCACCTATAATATAGACTTTGTATATTCGTAAATTGCCATTATAAACAATGGAGCGAAGCCCCTTTGTCGCTGCTTTCAGTGTGGCGGAGTTGTCTTTGTAGCCCGGTTCGATGTCGGAAACAGCGGAACGGTAGAACACTGCGAAAGATGCTGTGTCATGCTTGTCTTCGACAAATGAAGAGTCGGCAGAAGAAACGACCGAACGGCGGACGGAAGACGAAGTGGGGTTGTTCAGTGAATATGATGCTGAATATGTTGGGGAGACCCATGCCGACAAGACCGTCAGTAACGCAACAACTTTCCAAAAGCAATGCGCTCCGGAATAATTACGTAAACCTTTATGTCCCAAGACATTATACCCCCCCCCCTCATAACTTCTTTTAGGTTGGAGAAGCCTGTCTTGATCATTGACATACAGACTCATAGTCGTCCACAGTCATGCCTTACATAACTTCAAAAGTAATGTAAGGCCACCCTTTTTATCATAAAACTAAACCTTGCAGCATGAATACTCATTCCAAGGTTACAAAGGACAAAGGTAAGCATAATTATCTTAAAGGCGAAATTATTAATCTAAATTACACAAATTTCTTCTGGGCTTTAATTCCGAAAGATCTTGATTAACGGAATATCCAAAAATAATTTTGAAATTTACGGCAAAAGGATTAAATTTGCAGTCCTTTTATGAAAATTAAAAATAAGAAGATATGAAAAGGACATTTCAACCATCCAGACGCAAGCGCGTGAACAAGCACGGTTTCCGTGAGAGAATGGCTACCGCTAACGGTCGCCGCGTACTCGCTTCCCGTCGCCGCCACGGACGCAAAAAACTGACTGTATCATCTGAGGACAGGTGGTAATCGGTCAGATGACGTTTAAGCATGCAGGTCTAACTGACCTGCATTTTTTGTTTTTGATGAAGTTTGCTGACTTTTGTTTGGGCAACTATTGGATGTTTGAATAGGTTGGCATATTCATTTAGGACGATTCTTATGGACATTGACGAGAAATTCATGGGCGAGGCACTGAAGGAGGCGTGCTTGGCCTGCGAGGAGGACGAGATTCCGATTGGGGCAGTAATTGTCTGCCGTGGGAAGATCATTGGGCGCGGGCACAACATGACCGAAAGGCTTCATGATCCGACTGCGCACGCTGAGATGATCGCGATCACTGCCGCCACCGAGGCGATGGGCGGGAAATATCTTGGCGACTGCACCCTCTACGTCACTGTGGAGCCTTGCCCGATGTGCTCCGGTGCAATCAATTGGGCACAGATAGGCAGGATAGTCTATGGAGCCCCTGACCCCAAGAGGGGCTATTCCTTGTTCTCCCCTTCCCTACTCCATCCCAAGACCGAAGTCAGGTCAGGAGTTCTGACCGAAGAATGCTCTGCCTTGATGATCGATTTCTTCAAGGTGAAGCGATAAGGGTGGAAAACGAACTTGTTTTCCACCCTTACAGATCACGTCTCTCACAAAAAAAGAGCCTCACTATTTATATAGTATTAGTCAAGCCTCCTTTCCCTGCGAAAGTGACTTTATCCGTTNNCTATCTGCTCGGCAGGCATGCCTAGCGCAAGCAATGACTTCGCTACATCTATCATGGCGGCATCGCGTCCTTCGGCTCGCCCCTCGGCCCTACCTTCGGCCCTACCTTCGACTCGTCCCTCGGCTTTTCCTTTCTCCACACCGTCTTTGAGACCCGATCTGTAGCCTTGCTGCTTGGCGCCTTCTATGTAGGGGCGCATTTCTTTCTCTGTCAACATAACACTGAAATAGTTGTCAATCTCGTTGTCGTCAAGGCCGCTTACACGCATCGCCTTCTCCAATCTGCCAAACCGCTCGTCATCTTTGGACCTCGACTTGGCAAAGATAGCGAAATTCCTGAATATTCGGCACCATCCAGCGACAGGGCTGTCATATTCATCGGTGTAGTGCATGATCCTCGGTAGCTCAAGGAGGTAGAACGAAATCTGATCGCCAAATGGCTCTGAGGTGTCAACTTCCTGAATGCGGTAATGATAGAGAATCTTGTCCTCCGGAGAATCTGGATGGACATCCTCGTAGTTCATGATGCAAATCACCTTGACAGGAGTCAGGACATATTCTCTATCTCCTTCCTCAATCTGCCGATTGACCAACCTTGCACCATAAAAGAACAGCCTGTCCCGTTGGTCGGATCTTGAAGCCTTCTGCATCTCGACAAGAATGGTCCCGGAAGGAGTCTTGCAGAGAAGGTCGAAGAGTATCCTTTTGTCATGCTGGGCATCCTTGGCGAGTTCCGTGTTCCGGAACTCTACTGACGTGATGTTTTCCTGAAGAATGTCGTTCAGGAGCATGATGAGCATGTCTGGGTGATTCTGGAACAGGTACTTGAATGCCCAATCACATGTCAGGTCAAGATATTCCGGAGTGGCAAGGCTTTGGGCATAGGTGTCTTTCTCTTCCTCGCTCATACCTTTGAATCTTGAGTCATTGTCTATCAGTCTCCGGCAATGACGGTAGCGTTTGCGATAGAGGTCCAACTCGGACATTCCATCTTGGTTAATGGCTGTTTTGGTCTCAGAACAATTCATAGTTCAAATTATGTTGAATGTTGGTAATATGTGGTCTCGGAATCCCTCCCGGAACCTGTAAGCAATATCGGCATTGTAAACGTAAAAAATGAAAAGAAACGCATGCAAACCAAAAGAAACAGAAATTTCTTTGATATAAAAACAGAAATGAAATAATGCCACTCTATCTGTATCTAAATGCAACTCGTTCAGTGTCAAAGAGTAGCAGGAAACACATTAATTATCACACAGTTAACACTTTGCCTTGGGTGTCAAACCGCTAAAGACAAGAGGTTAAAATATTCATTATTAGTATTTTATAAATCACACCAAGAAAGCCTTCCAGATTGCTTGTAGCTAGACAATGAGCAGCATCCTCGACTTTAGGTCTGGGAACAGCTTAAAACAGACTAAAAGTTGAGAGGTTGAACGACATTTTCGCTAGAAATTGTCTTCGAAACCCTCCTATTATCTGTTTTGAACGACAATTTAGTCAAAGAATGTCGTCTATTCCCTCCTGCACTCGAATGTCACCCCATACCCAAGCTCTTTCTAGCTCTATTCTTTTGAAAAAGTTTTGGTTATATCCGAAACAGTTCCTATTTTATGAAAAAAAAATTGGATATGGCCGAACATATTAAAGTCTTATCAAGTTACACTTGCCGGTTTACCGTACTGGGTGGATAGTATTAGACAGATTATACGTTTAATTCATGCCCCTTATCCCTGTATCCCTGCGAAAGTGACTTTATC
>DBKH01000057.1 GCA_002297815.1 Bacteroidales bacterium UBA755
AATTATCTACGCAGCATAAGAATTGAAGACGGTCAAATTTCAGCCGGAATTCATCAGTAAATTGAACTTCTATTGTACGGCAGTCAACCATCTGATAAAAGGCGAGGATGACAATGACACAATAGGATTGCTCATCTGCAAGGAAAAGAATGATCTTGTGGCGCAATGGACTGTAGAGAAGAATCAGCGGCAGCCCTTGGGAATTTCTTCGTATGGATTGACGAAACTGTACCCGAAAGAGATTTCGCAGACTCTCCCAAGCATAGAAGACATCGAGAATGAACTGAAAGACAAGCAGTGATAATCAGCAATAATGACAAAACTGACAGGATACGCAAAATGTGCGATCTGTCAGTTGAATGTATATTGTGTTTGTCAAATTATTTCTCCTCGCAGCAACTTATGAATATAAGTTCCCAAATTAATGTCGTGCTCTCTCGGTCCTAGCTTCTTTCTGATCCCGCTTGGTTTCTTCCACTTATCCGTTTCAACTGAATCTGTTATTTATCCGTCCGCATTGAGCCGACCTGTGGCAGCAACGTCAGCGACAGCGCAATGAGAATGGCGATGCTCACTACCATAAGCAGACGGAGCGACACGTGGTCCGCAAGAGGTCCGAACAGAGCCATGCCTATGGGAAGGAAGCCGGAGTACATTGAATTCAGGAGTCCGAAAATACGTCCCTGCATATTCTCCGCCACATTTTCCTGCAGGAAGGTAGTCGTTGCCGTCTGAAACGCAGTCAAGGGGACGCTGTAGCACAGCATGAATGCCAGATACAGGACGAAATTATGCGACAGCCCCATAAGAATGCTGAATATGCCGAATAAGGCCAAAGCGGAGGCCATCGTCCGGAAACGGTTTTTGAAACCTCCCCAGGTGCTCATCAGCAAACCACCGGCAAGCATTCCTCCAAAGCCAACAATCTCAACCCACATAAGATTCGTGTATGTGCCTTCAAAGTAACGGCTTACGAACAGGTTGGCCAGGAATCCGGCTGGAATGGACAGGAAAATAAACAGTCCGTACAGCAGCAGGATGCCTCCTATGGGCCTGTTTGCAATTGAATATCGTATTCCCTCCCTGACATCAGCCTTGAAGTCCGATGCAGCCGTATTCACACTGGATAGTTGGTGCGGAATGAATATGAAGGAGAGAATGGCAATGCCTACAACGGCAGTCGCCACATCGATCAGCATGGAGGTGCGGAGGGTCATGACACTCATCACTGCCCCGGCTGCGGCTGGAGCGGCAAAGTTGGCAATAGACTGCATGGTTGAGTTGATGCCGTTAGCCTACATGAGCAGGTCTTCACTGACAATCTGTGGGATGGCGGAGTTTACGGCCGGAATCTGGACACCCGTCGCAATGGACCTGAGTGATACCAGCACCAGCAGGGCCACCCGAAGCGAAATGCCGTCGTTGAACTTTGGAAGAAGCAGTACCATTCCAAAGGTAAGCAGCGCGATTAGGGCATCGGACCTGATGATCATCGTTTTCTTTGAATGGCGGTCGGCCCAGACACCGCCCACAAAAGACATAAAGAACTGCGGAACGAAAAGGGTAATGGCCTGACTAATAAAGAAAGGTAGCGCTTTTTTCATTAGTCAGGCCTAATTTATAAAATTATGCGGTTTCTACCGGGACCTGGATGATGGTGAGCCACATGTTGGGATCCTCTTGGTTCCATATTCCGTCAATGTAGTTGGCGCGTGGAAGTCCTGTGACCTTGTAGCCTTTCTTTTCCAGCAGGGCAAACAGGTCGATGAGACTTTGGTGCAGGTTTTCGTAGGGACCGAACACCTTCAGGCATGCGGCCATGGGTACTGCGGGGATTTCCTTGAACTTGATGATGGCGGAATATCCACATCATAAATCAAAGTTCGCTACAACAACATAAATAAATAACCAACAATAGTTTACAATAAACTACGATTTATCAAAATTCATTAGGATATATCAAAAAATGAGCGTAAATTTGAGCGTAAGAATTTATGACATTAACCGAAGTTTAAAAGATTATGGCAGTAATATTTATGCTCGATTCCCGCTCGAACAAACACGGCGAACACCCGATAAGAGTCTCAATCTGCATCAAAGGAGTGAGGGTGCAGACTTCCTTCGGCTACTCCATATCAAAAGACAAATGGGTCGCTGCCCTGGAAGATCCGATCCGCAAGGCGAAAGAGACGAAAGCCCTGCATTACATCATTCCGAACACAGTCAACTCAAACGGTGTGAAAGGCAATGAACTCAACGCGAAAATGCTCGCCATAAAAACAACACTGGACAACTATGAAAACAACCTGACCAAACTGCCGACCAAGGAAGATCTGATGGAACAGCTCAACGCCGCCCTTGGACGCACACAACTGTTGGAAGAAATTGAATCGGAATCCCCAAAATCCGTCACAGTATTCGACCGCTTGAAAGAATTCATAAATGAACAGCGGATAGCCAGCCAATGGGCCTACGCCACATTGCAGGTATGGAAAACCTTTTCTATGCACCTTGGCAAATTCAGCAGACGGATCACATTTGACGACTTCAACGAAAACGGCCTCAACAAATTCATCCACTTCCTCCGTGTCAAACAAAACCTCGAAGAAAAGACCGTCCAAAAGCAATACAATAACCTCAAGTGGTTTCTTAACTGGGCCATCCGAAAAGGCTACTGCAAGGATGACACTGTGAATAAATACCGTCCGAAATTCAAGGTGCTGGAAAAGCCTGTCATATTCCTCCGCAAAGAGGAACTCATAAAACTGTATAACTACAAGATTCCGGAGAACGGCACAATGGTAGAATTATGTGATGCTGATGGCAATAAGTACCAGAAGCGAGTCAATGAATCCGGAGCGCTCGCCAAGACCCGTGACCTATTCTGCTTCTGCTGCTTCACGAGTCTCCGCTACTCCGATATGGCGAACCTCCGCCGTTCTGACATCGAAAACAACACAATAACCGTTGTCACCCAGAAAACAAACGACCGGCTCACCATAGAACTGAACAGCTACGCACAGGCTATATTGAAGAAATATGAGATGGAAATATTCAAAGGCAACCTTGCGCTGCCGGTCATCTCAAATCAGAAGATGAACTACTACCTCAAAGACCTATGCGAACTCTGCGGCTTCAATGAACTGATCTCAAGAACATTCTACCGCGCCGGACAAAAAGTTGAAGAACTTGTCCCTAAATATACTCTCATCGGTACCCACGCAGGACGCAGAACTTTCATCTGTTTCGCCCTGTCGCAAGGCATACCTCCGCAAGTCGTGATGAAATGGACCGGCCATTCTGACTACAAGGCAATGCGTCCCTACATTGACATAGCCGAGAAAGTCAAGGCCGAACAGATGGCCGTCTTCGAAATGGGGCTTAAAGACTAATGAATATGAGAAATCCGCGCAACACCAAAGAGGAAAGTGAGAACAACGCCCGCTACCGTCTTCAAGTCAAAGCCAAAATCCTCAACGGAACGATAACCAACCTCGTGCAAATCGATTGGCAACGCATCACAGACTGCTACGAGAACGAATCCCTCGAAGCATTCATCCATCTGTTTGACTTTGAAGACCTAAACAGCAAGACAAAACTCTTGCTGGCATTGATAGACAGTTGCTTGGACTCATTCAAGCCATATATCCAGAATGAAAACCCTTTGGATTGCCTCAACTATGGTGTGGAGGAAGCCGCATTCTATCGCTATGCCCAGTGCCTGCGTGAAAAGATTGAGCATTATGACCAGTACAATGTCATCGCAATCCTCGGCACACCGAAGCCAACAATCCCACTGCCTCCGCAACTGGACAACGACAAAGCCAGGAAATATCTGAACCGCCTCGTCCCTCAGTTCTGCGGCGAAGACCTTGACTGGAAAGACAAATCCAACAAGAGGAATATGGCGGAAGTAGCCTTTGTCCTATCCGGCCTGCTCGATCTTGACAAAGGCGGCAGAATCTGCTGGAATGTGTTCGAGTGTCTATGGAACGTGTCTAATCTTCGCCAAGCCTACGACAAGATGAATGGCAAAGCGATCTCAAAAACAATTGCCGACCTTTATTCGGAGTATAAGAATCATTAGATAACTCCATGCACATGAGTGATTTGGCAAAGGATACAGCCCAAAGGTAACCCGATTACAACCCTGATACAACCCGTTTGTAACCCGAATCCCATTTAATTCTCCTGAACTTTGCCACATCGGAAGCCGCAAGCGAAGTGACATTACTTGTGCGATGTTCCGTTGTGGCAGAGGAGTCTGCTTGTCACCTTTCTCCGAAGCCATAATTTTACAAAAATTCAAGATTATGGGAATCGGAATAAACACCCCGCTTTACTCATTGACGGTAGAAGAGTTCACGTCCATCATTGACGACCGGCTCAAAGCCGCGTTGTCACAGGACAATAACGATGAGCCAGAACAACCGGTCAAGGCAAACCATCGCTTGGTCTATGGCCTGAACGGAATCAGAAGCCTCTTCGGCTGCTCCCACGTCACAGCTCAACGCTACAAGAACACGATAATAAAAGAGGCCGTTCGTCAAAACGGACGCAAGATCGTCGTCGATGCGGATCTTGCACTTGAACTGTTCAACAAACGACGGAGCGACAAATGAAACCCACAGAAAACACAAGCGCAATGTCAGATAACCTTGCCGCCTCAACAGAAAGCCTCCACCGGGAATCAACCCCGGTGGAAGCAATCCTCACAGAAATCGATAACGCCCGAAAAGCGCCCCGTCGAGTAGGGCTTCTTTCCATCAAACCGGCAAACGTCTGGATAGAAGACTGCATCAACACCCCGGATCCGAAGACCTATTTCAGCGGCCTGATAGTCCAGTATGAAAACACTGTCATATTCGCGTCAAGCAATGTCGGCAAATCCATATTTGCCACACAGATCGCCGAAGAGATTGCCCGTGAGGAAAAAGTCTTGTACGTTGATCTCGAACTTTCCGGTAAGCAGTTCCAAATGCGTTACACCGACCCGGCCACAGGCTACCGCCACATATTCCCAGACAATTTCTCCAGAGCCGAAATAGACCCAGAACTTATCATAGGTTCAGACCTCGAAGAAGAAATCCTCGCATCAATAGAAGAAGCCGCCGTCCAAGGCACACGTTTCTTCGTGGTTGACAACATCACATTCATATGCAATGACTCCGAGAAAGGCTCCACCGCTGGCAGCTTTATGATGAAACTGATTCGCCTAAAAAAGAAATACGCTCTCACGACCGTCATCATAGCCCACACGCCAAAACGCCGTGGCTATGAACCCATAACGCAGAACGACCTTGCCGGATCTGCCAAACTAATTAACTTCTTTGATGCCGGAATAGCCCTTGCCCGCAGTGCGAAAGACAGCAACCTACGCTACCTCAAACAAGTCAAGGTCCGCACAGGTGGCTACCAATACGATGCCGACAACGTGATAGTCTATGACATCAACAAGGAGAACGGCTTCCTTCGCTTCGAACAGCAAGGTTTCGACCAAGAATGCCACCATCTGAAGAATGCCGAACCTGACGATGGCCTGAAATACATTGAAGACATCCTCAGACTGCAATCGCAAGGCAAATCCTTTAGAGACATTGCCAGAACCCTCAGCATATCCCTCGGTAAAGTCCAACGCCAGCTCAAGAAGGCTAAGGAGGAAAATATCACACTCGAATCATTCCGTACTGAAGAAGACACCGCTGTATCAGGCGTATCGACTGTATCGCGTCCGATACAAACGATACACCCGATACAACAATCACAAGAGACAAGACTTCCATTCAAAGACATCGACTGACAATGAAATACCGCTATCACCTTCTAAAATATGCCGGCATCAGAACCCGGCTCACCTGTCCATCCTGCGGACGCAAGCATTGTTTCGCCCCGTATGTCGATGAGGAAAACCGTCCTGCTGACCCTGAAAAATATGGCCACTGCGACCACGAATCCTCCTGCGGCTACTGCCTCTATCCACCGTCCGACCCCGATAGGAAAGAATCCCGAAAATACGATAGGCACAGCCCCACGCTTCAACGTGCAAGAATCACCACAACACCTAAACAAGGTGCACGACCAATATGCACAATCCCGATGACGTTAGTCCGCAAAACAATCCGTCTTCAACCGCAGAGTGACTTTATCACGTTCCTGCTTACCCTACTTGACACAGAAACCGTCAGACGACTTGTAGAGGAATATTACATCGGAGTAACCAGATCCGCCGACACCATCTTCTATCAAATAGACACTAAAGGACAATGCCGGACGGGTAAAGTGATGAAATACGACCCATTCACTGGCCACCGCATCAAAGACCTGGAAGCGAAAACTCCAATCACCTGGATCCACTCCATCCTCAAACATCAGAATTTTCTCCCCACAGAATGGGAACTTACACAATGCCTATTCGGAGAACACCTCTTGAACAAATATCCGGACAAACCCGTTGCTCTCGTTGAGGCAGAGAAGACCGCCATAATCTGCTCAGCCCTTATGCCCCAATGCGTGTGGGTGGCGGTAGGAGGAAAGACACAGCTCGGAGACAAGGTCGAAATCCTGCAAGGCCGCATTGTCATAGCCTTCCCCGACACGGATGGCTACGATAAATGGGTTCAGAAATGTGCCGAACGCCCGCATCTGAATATTCAAGTGTCTGACTACCTTCAACGCACCGCCACGGAAAAAGACAAGGCGATGGGAGCCGACATCGCGGATATCCTCATCCGTTGGAAGCAAAGCAATACCCAAAACTCAAAAATAACTGCTTCCGAACCGCCACTCATGAAAGAGCTCCGGAAATACATTTCACCTGAATATCTCGATAACGTTATGGGATTGGTCGAAGATTTAGAATTGCATCTTACCAGCATTCACAAAATGCCAGATGATGCGTAAACCGAAGATTTTCACGCCATTTTACATCAGGAGATGATTGATTGTAAATTCGTTTGACTACCTTTATCACACAAGTAAAAAGGATAGAGGATTCTGATTCAACTAAAACCATAAGTTGAGTCTCTGTGACTGAAGAAAACTTGTATAAGGAGGGGAGAGCGCAGCGCCACCAGCAAACCATCTGGAAGACCATCTATAGACATCAACTAACAACATAATGGAATACGAAGCTAATATCTCGCCCGAACTGAAACTTCAGATACTATCACGGGATGCCTTCAAATGCACAAACTGCGCGGCTGGAGTTCCCGACATCTATCTTGGAGTCCAATCATTGTACCCAGGCCAACCAGATGAAAACCATCCTACCAATCTAAGAACCCTGTGCGTCTCCTGTCTCAACGCCTCACAAGGCCGCCGCATTATCGAATCCCTCAGTTTTATTGAAGAACGCAAAGTGCAGCTGGAACAAATGCTGTCCGAAAAATACGGTTCCAGAATGTTCTTCAAACAACAAGCGAATGAGATCATCAAATATGTAAACAACCTCCTCCGTCCCGACTTCCTGCTTGACCGAACCGAGACATTCCGAATAGAACGGACCGTCCATAGATTCGGATTCATAACAGTTCTCGATGTCCTTGAAGATGCCTACTATGACAAGATTAAAATCAAGAATGGTGTCATCACTCTGGAAAGCAAGATCCTGTTTGTGAGAGCGATTTCCGCATATTCATACATCAGTTGCCTTCCTGGTGTGGAGCAGGCACAGAAGTATGTGGTCGGTGGCTGCCGGAAGCATTTCGGCAAGTCCTGCGAAAGCCAAGTCAAAGCACGTCTGCGCAATTATGTCGATTACCTCAGGAAGTATGGCTACAACGAAGATTGGATAGAACACGACCTCCGTGAGGACGTGAGCCGCCACATCTGGAGCTACAGCCGAATCTCAATCTTTGAACGTTGGCTTCTGAATCACTGCAAGGAACTCATTCTGGTCAAGTCCCCGAAAAGGCAGTAAAAATTTGATGTGCTACATATCATTTGCTTTGCCATTTTGCTGTGTCAAGGTTGGCAGAGTATAGCTGTGCTCAATTCGTGCGGATGTCACTTATGAAATCAAGAGACTCCTTTCTGAAACGGCTATGACAATCAGTTATTTATCCTAAGTTGCTAATTATAGTATGTTGATAACTTTAGTATATATTCATACTTTTGTCAAGTAAAGCAAGAGCAACACTTAAAATGGATAAACAGCCTATTTTGCTGCACTTTGGCCAAAGCGTCCAACAGCACCGAAAGGCACTTGGCCTGTCGCAAGAACAGCTTGCGGACAAAGCCGGTGTTCATCGCACATACATCGGTATGATTGAACGTGCCGAAAAGAATATCACGCTTTGCAATATGGAGAAGATTGCAAAGGCTTTGAATATTTCAATATGTGAATTACTTAATAACAAAGCACTATGACTTATAATGATTGCAGCACTTTAAATGTACCGTCCATATCACTTTCAAATGTACCGGGCGTATCAGAATGAAATGTACCGCCTGTAGCGGAATCAAATAT
>DBKH01000098.1:0-6791 GCA_002297815.1 Bacteroidales bacterium UBA755
CCTGGAACCTCGGCCTTGAATCCCGGAGCCACAGCCCCGCTGACCTGCCCGAAATCCTTGTCTTCGCCTTGGCGAGCTACACCCGTGCGGATCTTGTAGATTCTGTCAACATCCTGATAGGCATTGTCATACGACAGTTCAAAGCACACTTTCGCAATTAGGATGATGGCGATCGCCATTCCAACTCCCAAGGACAGAACCTTGATTATCAAATCACTTACTCTTCTCATATTCATTCCTCCTCGTGGAGGCTAATTATTTATGGTTCAATATTTTGCTTATATTTACTCCCATCCTCCAAGGGCTGGAGTATACCTTGATATATTACTCATAATCAATCGTTTAGGCTCCACGAAGCATTGCGCTTCAATCCGGAAGGTCGCCACAGCGAACCTTGGCCACCCGCGGCCATAAGCGGGAGGGGCCCAGCCGCAGGCTGGGAGGGATGGAGCGCGAAGCGCGGAGGGTTCGTCGTGGCAACCTTCCGGATTGGAAATGTAATACATTATTCCTTTTTCAGTTCGAGAGCCGGGTTGGTGCGGGCGGTGCGGATAGCCTGCCAGAGGACGGCAAGGACAGCTATCAGGGCGGTGAACAGGCCGGCAAGGGCGAAAATCCACCAGTGGAGACCGATGCGGTAGGAATAGCCGTTCAGCCAGGTGTGCATCAGGTACCAGGCCACAGGCACAGCGATGACGAACGCCACACCGATCATCTTCATGAACTCAGCCACCAAACCCCACAGAACAGAGTTGTAATCAGCGCCATAGACCTTTTTCAGCGAGACCGTCCTGCGCTCCTGCTGCATGTAGTACGAACTCATCGCCACAAGGCCGAGAGCCGAAACCAGCAGAGAAAGGATTGTGAATATGACCATAATCTCCAGCACCCTTCTCTCGGAAGCAAACACAGTCTTGATGTCATCCTCAACATAGGAAGCATCGAAAATCTTGTCAGGATACATCTCATCGATGACAGCCTTTACCCTTGCGAATGCCTCCTTGTGATCCGGTGTAGTCTTTATAAGGATCGTCCACGGCCACCTGTCGGCAGGATATTCATCATACTGATAGATCAACGCAGGATGCTGCTCCTCCAACAACGGCTTGATCTTGAAATCGTAGTAGATTCCACCGATCTGCATCGTACTGTTGGATTTGGTAGTGAACTCAGTGGCGGTCTCGTCTATTCCGAGGACTCCGTAGGCATATTCATTGAGCCAATAGCAGTCCGGAGTGTGATTGTCCTGCTTCTTTCTGATGCCCAAAATGTTGAAGTACACACTGTCGCCCTGGACCATCTGGAACGAGGCTTCCTTTCCGCTTTCTGTGGCCATTGTCCAGTTATTGGTGGTGAACATCGGGTAGCCGTTGCCAAGTCCGACAGCCTCGACGCAACTTTCAGCCTTAAGCTTGTTGATGAGCGGAGTCAAATCACCAGCGCGGCCATATTCATTGCTTATCGTGATCTGATCCTCGGTGTTGTAGCCCACGGGGGCGCTTATCATCGAGCGGATCTGGAGGAACATCGTGAACGCCGTCACAAGCATCACGACCGTGATGACATTCTGAATGACAATGATGACCTTGCTGTAAAGTGTCTTGGTCTTGAGCCTAAGCGTTCCTCGGACAATCTCAATCGGCTCGGCCTTCTGGATGATAAGCGCGGGAACTATGCCGGCGATGACCCCTACCAAAACCGTGAACAGGACGCAGACAAGCACGCTCACCGGAGAGATTGCCTTGAAGATAGAGATGTCATAGTTCAACACCTTCGAAGCCGCCGGGGAAATGGCCTCGCCAAGCAGAATGGCCATAACCATAGCGGCAGCGCAGATGATGGTGCTCTCGACAATCATTTTCAGGAATATGCCTCCTTTCGTGGCACCGATGAGCCTTCTGGTGGCCATCTCTTTGGCACGGAAGCCGGAGAGAGCCGTGGTCATGTTCACATAGTTAAGGATGGCGAACAGGAGCAGCAGGAAGCACATTCCGGCGAGCAGCATCACGGTCGTCTTGTTACCCAGAATCAGACCGTCATTATAGTCCTCATTGCCGTCCGAAAGGAAATAGACATCACGTAAAGGGATGATTCTCACGTCATTATCATCTCCGCCGTAGTCTGACATATATGTCCAGCAATGCTTCCGGCACCATTTAAGAATGTCATCGTGTCTGGCCGGAAGGTCCGCGTTAGGATAGGTCATCACAAAGCAGGTCGCCGCACCGGAGTTGGACATCCGCTCGTCGTTCGCCAGGTTGGTCTTGGTCATTATCTCACCGCGAAGGAATATGTCGCACGGCTTGATGATGGAGTTCTCAATATCCTTGAACACACCTGAGACTGTCAAGTTGCTTACCGTCGAGTCAGCACCGTCAAACCGGATCTCACGTCCGACAGGATCCCTGTCTCCGAACTGAGCCTTGGCGAAAGACTCACTGATCAAGACACCGCTTATCGAAGCCTTCCACTCTCTATAGTCACCTTCCACAAGAGGGAAACTGAACATATCGAAAAACGATGAGTCGGCATAGGAAGTCCTGGCATTCACGATGTTGCCGTCGATCTTGTACTCCTGCAATCCGTTGCTGGAATATGAAGCAGACCTCTCAATCTCCGGAAAATTAGCCTTCATGTGGCGTGACAGCCAGTAGCCGCTCGAAAGGGTCTCTTTCTGGGCGATCACGTAGATCCTGTCAGCGTTTTTTTGGAACGAGTCTGTGCTCAGCTGGCTGGTGACGTACACAGCCAGAAGCAGGACAAACGCCATCGAGAGGCTGAGTCCAAGAAGGTTGACAGCGCTGTAAAGTTTGTTGCGCTTCAAGAAGTTAATGAAACTGTTCATATTTCGTTCACGGCCTCGTGGAGGCCAACAATTTGTTTTTTGATATATTCATAAACCTTAAACGTGAGGACCAGCACTTATGGGTATAATACATTATCTAATGTCAAGTCCGTTGCAGCGAGTCATCAGTTCTCGCCAAATATTCACCGGTCCCCACGAAAAAGATTTCTTGCTAGAGTTCGTTCTTCACGTCAGAGACGATCTGGCCGTCGAAGAGGTCGATTGTGCGCTGGGCGATGGCTGCGTCTCTCTGGGAGTGGGTCACCATTACGATTGTAGTACCCTCTTTGTTGAGCTCGGTCAGAAGATCCATAACCTCCTTACCGTTCTTGGAGTCCAGGTTACCTGTAGGCTCATCAGCGAGGATCAGCTTCGGACCGGCGACCACGGCACGGGCAATGGCAACTCTCTGCTGCTGACCACCGGAAAGCTGCTGAGGGAAGTGCTGCGCCCTGTGGCTGATGGCCATTCTCTTCATGATCTCGGTGACTTTCTGCTTGCGCTCGGCCGCGGAGATGTTCAGGTAACGGAGCGGAAGCTCTATGTTCTCGTAGACATTCAGTTCATCAATCAGGTTGAAGCTCTGGAACACGAAACCGATGTTGCCTTTACGGAACTTTGTGCGCTCCTTCTCTTTGAGTTTGCTGACCTCCGTGCCGAGAAGTTCATACGATCCGCTGGTCGGGTTGTCAAGAAGGCCGAGGATATTCAGTAGGGTTGACTTGCCGCAACCTGAAGGGCCCATGATGGCGACGAATTCACCATCTGCGATTTCAAATGAGACTCCATTGAGGGCTGTTGTCTCGATTTCTTCAGTTCTGAAGACCTTTGAGAGATTTGTAACTTTAATCATGGCTTTAAGATTTTTTATTTGTTATTGTATATATTCTTGTTTTTTTCTTGTATTGGCGGCCTTTCGGCCCTTCGACAAGCTCAGGGACCGAAGACTCAGCGACCGCGACATTATATTCATTATTCACTTAGAAGACAAGCACATCGCTGTCACCGTAGTTGTCGTAGGAAGAGGTTATGACCTTCTCGCCCGGTTCCAGACCTTCGAGAACCTCGTAGAACTGAGGGTTCTGACGACCGATGCGGATCTCGCGCTTGACAGCCTTGCTGCCATCCTTGGTGAGGACATAGATCCACTTGCCACCGGTCTTCTGGTAGAATGTTCCGCGAGGGATGAGGACAGCCTGCTCCGGCTGGCCAAGCTGAAGGTTCAGGTAATATGTCTGGCCGGTCCTGATGTTGTCAGGCTGCTGGCCCTCGAACTTAAAGTCCGCCTGGAACTTGCCGTCACGCACCTCTGGATAGACCTTACGCACCTGTGCGTCATATTTCTCGCTCTGACGCTCGAATGTGGCGTCAAGCCCAGGAACCACGCGGTCGATGTAGTGCTCATCTATCTTAGCCTCAATCTTGTAGCTGCCTTCGGAGTTGATCTGGCCGATCTTTGTGCCGGCCCCGATGTACTGACCAAGGTTGGCGTCCAGAAGTCCGAGGACTCCATCGATTGGAGCCTTGATCGTCAGGCTTTCCTTACGACGACGGATCAGCTGCATGTTCATCTTCATGTTGTCCAGACTTTCGCGAAGACTCTGGAGCTGGGTAGAGCGGTAAAGGCTGTCCTGTTCCATGCTCTTGAGGGTAAGGTCAAGGTTCTGCTGCGAGAGCTCGTAGTCCTCCTGTGCCTTGAGGAAATCCTCCTTGGAGATGAGTTTCTCCTTGTAGAGCTGCTGGTTCTGCTCGAAGGTTCTCTTGTTGCGCTTGGCCTCGGAGGCGTAGCGGAGCCTGTTCTGCTCGTGGGAGAGTTTCTGTTGCTCCATGGAGATCATGGTGTTACGCAGGATGTTCTCCTTCTCGGCAAGCTCGGCCTCTGCGTTAAGTATCTGAAGATCAAGATTGTCGTTGGAGAGCACAAGGATCGGTTCACCGGCCTTCACGGTGGATCCTTCCTCCACGATGATCTTCTGAACGGTGCCTCCTTCAAGCGGGCTGATCTGGATTGTGACCATCGGTTGCACCTGACCGCTGACGCGGATGTAGTCGTTGAACTGTCCGTCAGCGACTTCGCTGACCGTGATCGTGTCCTTGTCGACCCTAAGGGTTTTGGAATTGTCTCTGAACACAAGGTAGAGCACGAACACTACCACGATGGCTCCAAGCCAGTAAGGCATCGCCTTTTTTGTGAAGGCTGATCTCCAGCCTTTTTTCTTTTCGATTATCTTGTCCATAATGTTTGTTGTTATCTTTTTGTTACTTGTTTATTATTTTCTATGCTTTGGCGGCACTTCGACCCTTCGACCCTTCGACAAGCTCAGGGACCGCAAGCTCCGTGACCACGTTAAAATATTCATTGATTGATGTAATCCACTCCGTTGTAGTAGTTGACCACGCTGCGCTTTATGAAGTAGGTCAGCAGCGAGTTGAGCCGTTGGGCGTTCGCCTCAAGGTAGTTGTTCGAGGCGGTCTGGAACTCGATCGGAGAGATGAGCCCCTGCTCCAATTTTTTCATATTCAATGAATATGCTTCCTCCTGCACATCGGATTTCCTTTGCGCCTGGATGTAGGCAGCGGAAGCTCCGTCACGGTCCTGAACGGCCCTGCGCACCTCGGCTGAGATCTCTCTCATCTTCTGGTCGTACTCGGCTGTGGCCTTGGCGACCGCGTTCTTCTTTCTGGCGATGTTGCTGTGGCGCTGGAGTCCGGAGAAGATAGGAATATTCAAGGACAGCTGGACATATTCACCACCGTTGTTCTTGAACTGGGTCTTGAACGGATCGGATGTCGAGCCGCTACCAGGATATGTGAAATAGGTAGTGGACCAGCCGGCGTAGGCGTTGAGCGAAGGAAGCAGCTGCCATCTGGCTGTGTTAAGTTCCCGCTTAGCGTTCAAGAGATTATACCTTGCTACGCGAGCAGCCGGATTATTGTTCTGCGCGAAATCCACCATGTCTTCCATGGCCAGGGAATCTGTCAGCATACGCTCCGAGTCAAGTGTGGTCGGAAGGGTCGTGTCGATGACAAGTTCGCTTGGCTCCGACCAGAACATCACGTCCTCAAGGGTGATCTTCGCATCGTTGAGTTTGTTGTTAGCCTCAACGAGTTGATACTGCTTGTCGGCAAGGTTGGAATCCATCTCGACCACATCAGCGTGGCCCTTCTGTCCAAGTTCCTCCTGGCGGCGGGCCTTAGCGAGGGATTCCTCCGCAACCTCAACCTGAGATTTGTAAATGTCTGCAAGTTGACTGTAGTAGAGCACATTGCAGTAGGCTTCCATAGTGGCGAGGCAGATGTCAGCCTCGATCTGATCCTCTTGGGAGTTACCGAGAGCGATGGAGGTCTTGGAGATCTTCATGTTGTTCACGGCTTTGAATCCGTTGAAGAGGGCTATGCCCGCGCTGACTCCGTAACTGTTATGGAACGATGTCGTGGTGACGTAAGTGTTGGTCTTAGGGTCAACGGCACGTCCGAAGTTGTAGTAAGCGTAGCTGCTTCCGCTGATCTCAGGAGTGAAAGCATCGAAAATCGCGTCCCTTCTGGCGAGGCGGGCATCACCGTTGGATGCCTGCTGGATCCTGACCTTTGTGCTGTTGCTGATCGCATACTCCATGCAGTCCTTCAGCGTCATCGGATTCGGAAGCGACTCCTGCGCGAAAACCGGAGCCGTGGCCATCATCGCCAATGTTATGAATATTGTCTTTTTCATGTTCTTTTTATCTTTTCGGTAAAAAGCACAAGCATTAGGCGTGCCAAAATGTACAACTAACTAATTATTAATATTTTAGCAATTTAAGTACTTTAAGGAAGTGTAAAAAAATTTAACACTAGGTGTAAAAAAACTTTACACTTTGCTACCAGTCACTTCGACAGGCTCAGTGACCAACGATCAGGCCTAGAGACCGACGGTCGATGGAACAAGGCAGAGAAAAAGACTTTCCGA
>DBKH01000098.1:6821-11763 GCA_002297815.1 Bacteroidales bacterium UBA755
TCGGAAAGTCTTTTTCTCTGCCACTATCACACTTACTAATGTTAAGAGCAGTCGCGGTCGGATAGTCAGTCCAGCAAATCCAGAATCTGTTCGTTCACCAATTTCGGCTGCTCCATCTGGATGAAATGGCCGCAGGTTGTGAGTTCTGTGTAGTCCATCCGAGGGTACAGAGAGGCCATCTTCTCTTTGTTGTCTGGGTCGAGTCCGCTGTTCTGAGTGCAGATGATCTTGGCTGGAGCCAGAATAGGCTCACCGGTCCACCACTTCCGCTCCACAAGGTTTCCCATCGTGCTTGAGGCAACATATTCAGGAGTCATGGGCATTGTGGACATGGCATATTCAGTGATGGATGCCGGAGTGTCGGGGCCAGCGAGCGAGGTGACGAAGCCCTCGATGTTCGCACGACAGTCTTCACCCTTGAAACTGTCAGCGAAAGCCTGGATTGCGGCTTCATATTCAGGGCTGACCGGTTCAGTGTAAAAGCAGTACACTCCGTCGATGTCGCAAAGCGCCCCCTTGCCTCCCGTCAGAAGCACCTGCCGGCAGACTGGAGTTCCTAGGCTATGCCCCACGAACACCGCAGAATCAACCCTCTCTGCATCCATCACAGCATTCACCGCATCAGCAAAATATTGCAAGGTGTACTCCACGCGCGGTTTGTCGCTTCCACCGAAGCCAGGCAGGTCTATGAATATCATCCTGAGCCTTTTGTTCCCTTTCAGCCCTTCATATTGCTTTTCCCAAGAGTACATGTCGCAACCGAACCCATGGATGAACACCACAGCCTTGTCACCCTGGCCATATTCCTTGTAATGAATCTTCACGCTGTCCATCCGGGCGTACATTGAAGGCAATTCCTTGATAGAAGCTGGAGTCTTTGAGCATCCTAAAGCGGTGGCGATTACCATCGTCAACACCGCAAGTCTAATGAATATTCTTGTTCTCATGACGTTAATTATTATAAGCAGATTCCTTGGAGAATCCGATGCAAAGTTACATCAAAATCGAATATGCACGAAAATCCAGTATGGACAACCGCTTCGTAGAACTATATGATAATCAGTAGCAAAGCCATCAGCACACGGACATTTTTTCAGCCAAATACAATTATCGGGTGCAAATCACTTTCCCGTCTGGTGAAACGAAAACGTATGATGGGAAGGACTTGGAAAGCAACGTTTTGGAATATCAGATAGAAGGCACCGGAGAATGTAAACTGTTCATCCAATTCAAAGAGAAGGGAACCAAAGCTCCAACTTTCATCTCCAAGAGGTTCATCATCCCAGGAGAAGAAAAGAATATTGAAGTCTACACCTCCATAAATTTCAGGAGCATGGTGATTCCATGCGGCACTGAATATTCAAACAGAAGGTACTGTGTTCTGTTGATTAAGAAAGTTTATCCGGAATGTCCTGAGGGACAATACCCCAAGGGATATGAGAACGATTCAGAGCAAACTGGAGTCTGGGAATATGCCCTCCAGAGCGTAATCCAAAAATAGGTAAACAGACCAACCGGTACAAGAAACGGCTGTTTGGCGTGCCAACTAAGCCATAGTCAACGTTTGGTACAGTAAAAAAGGGTTCTCCTGGATGTTTTTGCCGCTATTCTAATCCTGCGGAAGCGGGCACAATGACCGCACCGGTTTCTCATGGCTCCGGGCATAGGCTATCTCCCTCGATGTGCTCTTCCCGATGTAACCGCCAGGATTGACAATGAATATCTCATCGGCCATGTCAATCTTAGCCAAATGCATCTCATCCAGCATTTCCTTAACCCCGTCATCCAAAACCTCATGATCACCGCTGTGCCCGAACAGCCCGACCGAAATCACAATGTACCCCTTGAGGGTGAGCTCCTTCTGCACCCTAAAAAACTCATCCTTGAACCGCGTGCTTCCGCACAGGGTGACTATTTTGTATTTTCCTTGCATATAAACATTTTCTATATGACACAATGTGATTATAGCCGAAATCCAAGAAGAAATGAATAAAAAAACGACCGAAAACGACCGAAAACGACCGAAAACGACCGAAAACGACCGCTCAACTATTATGATCCCAATTCCTGTTCACCTTTTCTTGTTATCAACCACTGCTTTCCATTTTCATCTTTCTTTATGAGCCCTTCTTTCGCCATACTGACCAACAAACGACCAATCTTCCTTAGCTTTTCATCGGAACTGATATCTGAAGGATACACGTGTTGCAGAGTTTCAAATGCATCTTTACGCCTAAAGCCCAACTCTCCCGCATTCAAAGCTAACTGCAAGATGAGCTTCCTGATACTATTCCGTGCAAGGCCATTTACTTTTGTATAATGTCCCACTTGATGTGTCATCTTTGCGACAGACAACGAAATGGTATAATGAGGATAACGACCTTCTATAAGTCCTTTTTCGTGCAGATGCTTCGCTACCACCTTTGTTATCGGATAATGTTTCTGCACAGCATCAAGCCAAACACATTCTTTTAATGTCAAGGTGGTGTCCCGTTTCAATAGGTCTGTATATTTCTCATCAATCATTTTTCCATAGATTGTCACACCTACATTACGATGCTCATTGTCGATCTCATAATCAGGCATAGGGAAAAAGCGGTTGCGTTGCTCGGTATATATCTTTCTGATGCCACGCCCAACAGTATCTATCATATTGAAATTCACCATTCCACGGCAAAGACACTCATTACGGTAGTGCTTTTGAGGCCCCTTATGTTCAAGGACATTCTCAATCGTACCGGGGATAAACGTACCACCATTCTCATAGTACAGCTTTCCAGGACTTTACACAAAGATGATTCTCTGTCTAAGTGTGTAATCCTGATGTGCTATGGCATTGTGCAAGACTTCGCGGATGGTATATTCATCATACTGCTTCATTGTGTCCGGGAACAAAGTTCCTCCAGGCAACTCACGCATAGTCACATTTCGTATTTTGCTCAATACTTTATCAACAGTCAGGATAAACGGGATGGTGAAATGCTCATAATCCTGCACAATGTCATCCTCATCCTGCCAAGTCCACGTTATCTGCGCCACCGCCGGATATATCTTCTGTATGGACAAAGGCTTGCCAAGCAGCAGGATGGCTGCGCGTGTCAGCTGCCCATCCCGCATCATCATACTGTGACAAAGGAACTCCTCATTATTCCAAGAGTCAATTTCAGAAGCAGGAATATTCGAAGAATGTACTTTCTTGAACATAACCTTAGCCGTCGCCAGCGCCAATTCATCAAGGTCATCAATTGTCGCATTGGGAACAAGTTGCGCTGTCCAATCCGGCAAAGGAGACTGCCGCCTGATTTCATCTTGCTTGGCTTGATTAAGTGGTTTAAGACTCTCACCATCACGCCCGTACGCTATGCCCTTCCAACGCATCACAATATTTCGAGATGATGCCGGCACCTTAAAAAGCAACACTCTCTTACCTTTAACTTCAATTGGCACGATATCTCTGAATATCAACCCGTCAGAAGTATGTTGCGACATATCCTGCTTCAGTTTGTTCAAGGCTGATTCTCCATCTTTGAAAGAGGTTCCGATGATTTCGTGTGTCTTGTCCCAAACCCCGAACACAATCCAGCCGCACTCACGTTCCCGCAAATTCGCCTCATTGCTCAAAGCTGAGAAGTACTTTCCCAGCTCGTCAATATCAAATCCAGTCTCTGCCTTCTTGAACTCTACAACTTCATTCTCGGAGTGTTCCCAGAGTCTGTTGAATATGTCCACATAGTTATCCATTGCCTCGTTGTCCTTTATTTCAACCTATGTTAATGCCTCGACACCAATAGAGATCCAATGCAAACAAGTCGCCATGCCAGTGCCTTATGCAAAACTAATAACTTTTCATCAAATAATGAGAGTCTGAGGATGACTTTAAGACTGAAATATCCAAGAGGATAGGTATTTGTCCATGCAAACGGGCATTCACAGGACAAACCATTCATATTATACAAATCGTCCGAGTAAAACAGCCTTCCACCGGACAATACATTGATGTGAGGCAGGAGTGGAACAAGATCACCACACCGGTGATGTTAATCATTGAGGACGGATTGGCGCACATGGGCAAACAAAGGTCTCCAATCTAAATTTTGCATGTAACCAAAATTCAGATTGGAGACTATTCTTGCCGTGTCGGGCTGTCAGGTCGCTTCGACAGGCTCAGCGACCGACCCGGTGAGCGGACGGATCAACCTTAGGCGAGACGCTTTTCGAGGCGCTCGCGGATGGCGGCGATGAAGTCGGCGGAGTTCTTGACCTGTGGGGTGACGCCTTCCATAAGGTTGGCGAGATCCTTGGTCACGATGCCTTCATTGAGGGTGTCGAAGCAGGCGGCCTCAAGTTGGTTGGCGTAGTTCACAAGCTCAGGGATGTTGTCCAGCTCGCCTCTCTTGCGGAATGCGCCGCTCCACGCAAAGATCGTGGCGATAGGGTTTGTGGAGGTCTCCTCACCCTGAAGGTGCTTGTAGTAGTGACGGGTAACAGTGCCGTGGGCAGCCTCGTACTCATACTTGCCGTCCGGGCTGACGAGAACGGAGGTCATCATGGCGAGGGAGCCAAAGGCGGTGGAGATCATGTCGCTCATCACGTCACCGTCGTAGTTCTTGCAGGCCCAGATGAAACCACCCTCGCTACGCATTACACGGGCTACAGCGTCATCAATCAATGTGTAGAAGTACTCGATGCCGGCAGCAGCGAAGGCATCCTTGTACTCAGCGAACACCTCCTCGAAGATCTCACGGAAACGTCCGTCGTACTTCTTGGCGATGGTGTCCTTGGTGGCGAACCAGATGCTCTGCTTCAGGTCAAGGGCGTACTTGAAACAAGCGTGGGCGAAGGAACGAATCGAAGCATCGGTGTTGTGCATTCCCTGAAGAACGCCAGGACCTTTGAATGTGTGAACGATCTGCTCTTCCCTCTTGCCGCTCTCGCCTTCGAA
>DBKH01000102.1:0-4312 GCA_002297815.1 Bacteroidales bacterium UBA755
GGCTGCGGAATCGTCTCGGTCAACGATAATGGGGAACTTCACCGGGTCAAGGGACTCGGACTCGTGACCGAAGTCTTCAACAGTGAGAACCTCGGTTCTCTGCACGGTGACATGGCAATCGGCCATGTGCGTTATTCTACACACGGAGGTGGCGGCATAGAGAATGTCCAGCCGTTCTTGTTCAAGCACAACACTGGGGATTTTGCCCTTGTCCACAACGGCAACGTGGTCAATTCCGCCCAGTTGAGGAAGTACTTGGAGGATCGCGGCAGCCTTTTCCAGTCCACTTCCGACAGCGAGATTCTGGCGCACCTTATCAAGAAGGAGCCGGTTGAAAGGAACAGTCCGAGAATATACCCTATTATGGAGGCCCTGAATATGATTGAAGGGGCTTTCGCGTTTCTAGTCATGACCAACCACCGGATTTACGCCATGCGTGACAAGTACGGCCTAAGGCCTCTGTCCATCGGGCGGATCGGTGACGGTTATGTCCTCAGCAGCGAGACCTGCGCGTTCAGCGTTGTCGGAGCGGAGTTTGTCCGCGATGTGGAGCCTGGAGAGGTCATCACAATCGACCATCACGGAATCAGGAGCCGGAAATATTCAGACTACCAGCGCCACGCCATGTGCGCCATGGAATATATCTACTTCTCCCGTCCGGACAGCGACATCGAAGGCCGCAACGTCCACTCTTTCAGAAAGGAAAGCGGAAAGATTCTTTACAGGGAATCGCATGTGGACGCGGACATTGTGGTCGGAGTTCCGGATTCCAGCCTAAGTGCCGCTTCTGGTTACGCCGAGGCGAGCGGTCTTCCGAGCGAGATGGGCCTCATCAAGAACCGCTACATCGGCAGGACTTTCATCCAGCCGTCGCAGGAGATGAGGGATAAGGGTGTGAAGATGAAATTGTCTCCGGTTCGTACTATTGTGAAAGACAAGAGAATAATCTTGGTGGATGACTCGATCGTGCGCGGAACCACGTCCTTGAGAATCGTTCGTATGCTCCGCGAGGCCGGGGCGAAGGAGGTTCACATGAGAATTGCAAGTCCGATGATCAAGAATCCGTGCTTCTACGGAGTCGATATGTCCACTCACAAGGAACTTCTCTGCTATTCAAGGAACTTGGAGCAGGCCCGTCAGGCGATAGAGGCCGATTCTCTGGCGTTCCTTTCTGAAGAGGGGCTTTTCGAGGCCGGTCACCGCAGCGACCTTTGCCTTGCCTGTTTCAATGGCAACTATCCGACCGCCCTCTACTCCAGCATCGAGGAGGTCAACGAGGAGCATAAATTTTAGTCGAAGAGTTTATCTTTTGACTTTTGAATATATTGAAAGATAATAATTTATAATAATAAGTACTATGGCAGTTGATTACGAGAAGGCGGGTGTCAGCCTTGAGGCTGGTTACGACGTTGTCCGCAGGATCAAGAAACACGTGGCGTCAACCGACAGGCTTGGCGTGATGGGAAACATCGGATCGTTCGGAGGAATGTTCGATCTTTCAAAGTTGAACATCAAGGAACCGGTTCTTGTCAGCGGAACAGACGGTGTCGGCACGAAACTCAAGTTGGCGTTTGCGATGGACAAGCACGACACCATCGGCATTGATGCCGTGGCGATGTGCGTGAACGATGTTCTGGCCCAGGGAGCTGAACCGCTTGTGTTCCTTGACTATGTGGCTCAGGGAAAGACCCGTCCGGAGGTGGTTGAGGCAATCGTGGCCGGAGTCGCGGAAGGTTGCCGTCAGGCCGGATGCGCTCTCGTGGGTGGAGAGACAGCCGAGATGCCTGGAATGTACGAGGATGGGGAATATGACATCGCAGGTTACACCACAGGTGTCGTGGAGAAATCCAGACTCATAGATGGCACGAAAGTCAAGGTCGGAGACGTGCTGGTTGGAATAGCCTCTACCGGAGTCCACAGCAATGGATTCAGCCTCGTGCGCAAGATCTTCTCTGACAACAATCTGGATCTGTTCAAGGTCTATCCTGAATTGGAGTCCGACCAGCCGCTCGGCCTGGTCGCACTGACTCCGACCAGAATCTACGTAAAGCAGGTTCTGGATGTCATCCGCAACTGCGACGTGCACGGAGTCGCCCACATTACCGGTGGTGGCTTCGATGAGAACATACCGAGAATCCTCCGTGAAGGCCAGGGCATAGAGGTGCAGGAAGGTTCATGGACAATCCTCCCGATTTTCCGCTTCCTTGAGAAGTACGGCAACATCCCTCACAGGGAGATGTTCAACATATTCAACATGGGTGTCGGAATGGTTCTCGCCCTTGACGAGTCCGAGGTTCAGAAGGCCATCGACATCCTTGCCGGTTATGGGGACAAGGCGACCGTTATCGGCCGCGTGACCGACAGGCCGGGAGTGGATATTCATTTGCTTTAGGAATATTCCTCCGTCCGTGCAAGTTTTTGGAATCATCGGATTTGGTACAAATGGTTAAAGATTCAAAATTATGAAAAAATCATTTGCTAAACTGACTGCGGCCATTGGTCCGGCCTTGCTCACAATGCTGGGGTTTTCCAGTTGCGGAGACAACATTTGGGAGGCACGTTGCGAGTACGGAACTCCATCCTGTGATTTCAAGGTCGATCTCACCGTTGTGGATGAAAGCGGGAAGGCCATCAAAGGTATCCGTGTGGCTCCTTCGGAACGGTTGACCTATGACAAGGACACCCTCTACACGGACGAAAGCGGCAAGGCCGTTGGTAATTATGACAGGGTCTGGCCGTATGATGAGGTAAAGTTTTATTTCGACGATGTTGACGGAGATGCAAACGGTTCCTTCAAGCGGGACAGTCTGACAGTCAAGGCTGAGAAACTGAAAGACGGAGACGGCAATTGGTATTCAGGTGAGTATTCCTTGAAAGGTACAAAGACTTTGAAGAAGAGCAAGTAACGGATGGACGGAATTTCGATCAGAAGAAGAATCGCGTTGGACATCGCAAGGTCTCTGCGCAAGTCTCAAGAGGAGGAACATCCTCTGAGGCAGCTCTTCTGGGAATGCACGCTCCGCTGCAATCTTCACTGCCTGCATTGCGGGAGTGACTGCAAACAGGTTGCCTCCACACCGGACATGCCAAAGGAAGACTTTTTCACGGTGTTGGATTCCATCGCTGTAAAGACCGATCCACACAAGGTTTTCGTCATTGTCTCAGGTGGAGAGCCCACGATGAGGGCTGACTTGGAGGAATGTGGCAAAGGAATATATTCCCGTGGATTTCCGTGGGGGATGGTGACGAACGGCTTTGGGATGACAAGAGAAAGATTCTCGCGTCTCCTCGGAGCCGGTCTTCATTCTATGACCGTCAGTCTGGACGGGCTTCAGGACAGCCATGACTGGCTTCGTGGCCGTGAAGGAAGTTTCACCCGTGCCGCAGAGACAATCCGTATGGCGGTCCAGTCCGACATCGCTTTTGATGTCGTGACGTGTGTGAACCGTAGGAACTATTCGCAACTTTCTCAGATCAAGGAGTTTCTGATTAGTCTAGGCCTGAAGGAATGGAGGCTTTTCTCAATATTCCCGCAAGGACGCGCTGCTTTGAATCCGGATCTTCAGCTTCCATCGGAGATGTTCCGTGGAATGCTGGATTTCATCAAAGCCACCCGCAAGGAGGGGAGGATCAAGGCAAGTTACGGCTGCGAAGGGTTCCTTGGCCCTTATGAGGGTGATGTCAGAGACCATTTCTACTCTTGTCAGGCCGGTGTGAGCGTAGGCTCCGTGTTGGTGGATGGCTCCATATCTGCCTGCACCAGCATCAGGGCCGACTATCATCAAGGCAACATCTACAAGGATGACTTTATGGATGTGTGGGAGCACCGCTTTCAGCCATATCGTAATCGGGATTGGATGCGGAAAGGTGAATGCGCAGACTGCAAGTACTGGAAATGGTGCGAGGGCAACGGAATGCACCTTCGCGACTCGGATGGCAACTTGATGCTCTGTCATCTGAAACGCGTTTTAGTGAAATAGCGGTATCAGATTTCTGGATGAGTAGTGTCAGTATTTAAGAATTGTTAAGAAAATTAACTTTATAAAAGTATATAAATGAGAGCTTTAATCAGTGTTAGTGACAAGACGGGTGTCGTTGACTTCGCCCGGGAACTCGTGTCGCTTGGATGGGAAATTCTTTCAACCAGCGGCACCATGAAGATGTTGAAGGAGGCAGGTCTGCCTGTGACTAGCGTGAGTGATGTCACGGGATTCCCTGAGATCTGCGATGGTCGCGTAAAGACCCTTCATCCGAAGATTCACGGGGCCCTTCTTGCGCGCAGGGACATTCCTGATCACATGAAGCAGTTGAG
>DBKH01000102.1:4363-6012 GCA_002297815.1 Bacteroidales bacterium UBA755
GGATGTCACGATGGAGGATGCGGTCGAACACATCGACATCGGTGGCCCGTCAATGCTCCGCAGCGCTGCCAAGAACTGGGCCTCGGTCACGGTTGTCGTCAATCCTGAGGACTACGCAACGGTCATCTCCGAGATCAAAGCGACCGGTGACACGACCCCGCAGACCCGTCTCAAACTCTCAGCCAAAGCCTACACTCACACCGCTGAGTATGACAGCGCGATTGCAACCTACATGCGCGCCCAGGCCGGTCTCCCTGAGAAGCTCTTCCTTGAATATGACATCTGCCAGAATCTTCGTTACGGTGAGAACCCTCACCAGCAGGCCAAGTTCTACAAGACCCTGAGGCCGGTTCCATATTCATTGGCCACCGCCGAGCAGTTGAATGGCAAGGAACTGTCCTACAATAATATTCAGGATGCCAATGCCGCCTTGAACATCGTCCGTGAGTTCAGCGAGCCTTTCGCTGTGGGACTCAAGCACATGAATCCGTGCGGGGCCGGTCTTGGAACCGATGTGGTTGATGCTTGGAAAAAGGTTTATGAAGGCGACAAGACCTCAATCTTCGGTGGCATCGTGGCCTTCAACCGTGAGGTCAATCTTGAGGTGGCGCAGTTGCTGAAGCCGATTTTCCTTGAGATTGTTATGGCTCCGTCATTCGCTCCGGATGCCCTTGAGCTGCTGCGTACCAAAAAGAACCTGCGTGTCCTTAAAGTGAATATGGAAGGCTCAGTCAAGGAGCAGATGCAGTGTGTCAGCGTCAACGGAGGTCTTCTGGTTCAGAATCAGGATCTTTCGATCGTGCCGGTGACCGTATCTCAGACTGTTACCGAGACCAGGCCGACCGAGGAACAGATCATCGACCTGAATTTCACTTGGAGGATTGTCAAGCACGTCAAGTCCAACGCCATCACAGTTGGCAAGGCCGGAATGATCTACGGTGTCGGTGCCGGCCAGATGAATCGTGTGGGTTCCGCTGAGTTGGCTCTCAAGCAAGCCGCTGCCACATTGGCCGAGGAGGAGACCGCCAAGACAGGTGTTCCTGTTGACCCTAAGGTGGCCGCCCGTAAGGCCGGTCTCGTGTTGGCTTCCGACGCCTTCTTCCCGTTCGATGACTGCGTGACCCTTGCTGCCGAGTATGGCGTGAAGGCCATTGTTCAGCCTGGTGGATCCGTCCGCGACGAGGATTCCATCAAGAAGTGCAATGAGCTCGGCATCGCCATGGTCTTCACGGGAGAACGTCATTTCAAACATTAGTCTGCTATGCGAGTATTCCATTTTGAATCAACGAACAAGAGTGACGGCAAGACCATCATGCTGGACACTCTGCTGTCCAAGAATGTGCTGGTTGTCGGGGGAGGCGGACGCGAGCATGCTATTGTGGATGCCTTGAGCCGATCCAGAAGCGTCGGCAAGATCTATTGCGCACCGGGCAACGCTGGGATTGCCGCTCAAGCTGAGTGCGTTACACTTAAAGAGACTCAGATTCCAGAACTCGTGGAGTTCGCCAAGGAGCATGGCGTTGACCTTACGGTGGTCGGCCCGGAGGTTCCTCTCTCCGCAGGAATAGCTGATGCTTTCACAAAGGCTGGCCTGAGGATATTCGGTCCTTCCGCCGCTGCCGCCCGTATCGAGTCCAGCAAGGACTTCG